>NZ_JBQSVP010000046.1:0-23578 GCF_052376345.1 Psychrobacter sp. AOP5-GZ1-6
GATTCTTCAAGGAGATAATCATCGTAAGCTTCGATCTTGTCGCAGCCTTGTATTTTCGTATGGGTATGGTTTTTGTCATGTGTTGGCGTATACGTTTGAACGTCTGCATGTCCTGATGACATACATAACAACAGACCTGCTGATAGCAATAACCTTTTCATCATAGTTGACCTTATATTGTTAAGTCTAACGACCTATCAACTCAGTTTCACAACGTTCAACCACTGTGATCTGCAAGATATAGTCACATTCATATAAATCTGCTGCATCGTCACCCCTGCTGACCTTACTAAGGTATAGCTTGCACTCGGTTTCCTTGTATCGAAAATATTTGAACTCAACCATACAGAGCGGCTCTAAAACACAAGAAGACTCTTTTTAGTACATAAATCCATTTTCACATGAGTAATCCGCACCTAGTTTTACAAAACGATATACGTTAAAATCGATTATAGTCAGCTCTATACGATTAATTCAAGATCAATCAACCATAAAAATCCATACTGATACAGCAAATAAAGTGCAAGAGATACTTCAATATGGCTTGCAAAATTGATGCTATCGCTCTATACGGAAACCAACGTGCACCAGGAAAAAACCCGCCTAAGTCTAGCGTTTAACATCAGCTCTGCGGCACTCGCTTTTATTATTTGGGGCAGTTGGGCTTATTACGCCAATAGCGGGTCAGATACTAGACTTATATCCGCACTTACCCAAGCACTAGCCAGCTTCTGCATTACTCTAATACTGGTACACATGGTGACATTTATATTTCATCTACTACCAAAGACGCCTTTGCGTATCATCCTGCCAGCTATCATTTCAGTCAGCCTGACTGGCAGCGCACTGATACTAGCGCACACATTGGCAGGTACCTCAAAGATACTGCTCACTATCGCACCCGCATTGACGGTTGCTTTTACTTTTTGTGTAGTAACGGCACTAAAGTTAAATAAAACAGCGACCCACGCTAAGGAACACCATGTCTGAAATCGAAGGTCGTCGCCCCCTAAAAGTCCGTAGCGCAGGTTTTGCTAAAAGTATCGCGCAGTGGCTGAGTAATAAAAACATCACACCCAACCAAATCTCGATTTTGAGCGTGGTGTTTGCAGCACTGTCCGCGATCTGTCTCTTTGCCCTACCTTACGCAAACGGCATTAGCTTGTGGTTACTACCCATCGCAGCAGCCCTATTTATTCAATGTCGCTTATTGTGTAATCTATTTGATGGTATGGTTGCCGTCGAAGGCGGTAAAGGCACAGCGGCAGGAGAGCTGTACAACGATATCCCTGATCGAATCGCTGACCCACTGATATTGATTGCGGCTGGTTACGCCGTTACAGTGGTGGACTGGGCGGCCATACTGGGCTGGGCGGCAGGATTGCTTGCCGTATTAACTGCGTATGTCCGTACGCTATCTGTGAGTATCGGGGCGCCTGCTAACTTTGCAGGACCGATGGCCAAACAGCATCGCATGGCACTGCTGACCGCCACTTGTATCGTGACAGCGATTGAGCCACTATTATGGGCTCAGACTCTGACTATGTTAGTCACTCTCATCATTATCATTGCTGGCTGTATCATAACGATAACCAATCGAACGATAACCGCTTATCGATATCTCGAGGAAAACGCCTAAAAAATATCATCAATGCCGCTATGCTGGTACCTAAATAGCGACATTGAAGACTTAATCATTTGCAGCCCTAGCGTCCCGTAAACTCAGCTTCACGTCTCTCAACCATCGCCATTACGCCCTCTTTTGCATCTTCTGAATGAAACAGCGGCGGCAGATAAC
This sequence comes from Psychrobacter sp. AOP5-GZ1-6, assembly GCF_052376345.1. Lineage (NCBI taxonomy): Bacteria > Pseudomonadati > Pseudomonadota > Gammaproteobacteria > Moraxellales > Moraxellaceae > Psychrobacter > Psychrobacter sp. AOP5-GZ1-6. The sequence goes on from NZ_JBQSVP010000046.1 coordinate 1,799, forward strand.
TATGGATATTGGCTAATGCGGTCGCAGCCCCATTACGGCTCGCATCTTGCGCTGATGATAATGTACCTCTGACGCCCAAAGGCGCAGCTTTGCAAATTTCTTGTGCCAACGTCAATGCGCGCTCATACTCAGACCCATTAGCTACTACCTCACTGACCAGATTCAGTCTATCAGCCGTCTGCGCATCGAATGCTTTACCAGTAAGTAGATACGGCATGGCTTTTTGCCAGCCTGCAGCCGCGACAAAGCGTACCGTCGCCCCACCAAATGGCATGATGCCGCGCTGGACTTCCATTTGTGCAAAGTTGCAGTTATCACTGGCGATCACCACGTCACTGTTTAGCATCAGCTCGATAGCTACGGTAAAGCACGTGCCCTTAACCGCGACGACTACAGGCTTAGTACGTAGTTTTCCACTGATACCCCATGGATCGATTTGATCATCATTAAACTCAAACACGCCATCGTTTAGCTTGTCTTGTAACTCGACCAAGTCCAACCCAGCGGTAAAGTGATCACCATGGGCAAATATCAGCGCACAGCGTAAGTTGTCGTCTTGCTCGTAGCGGGTCATCGCATCAGACAGCTGCCCGATCATATGACTGTCAAAGGCGTTACGTTTATTGGCACGATTGAGCCCGACAAGGCAAACGTGGCCTTGCGTGTCATAAGTGATGCGATTGTCTGTGCTGTTACTGTCCGTAGTCATGGTTTCATCCTTGTTCAAGTAATCATTGTCTTATAGTGGTTGGTTATATAGTAGGTGGTTATATGGTCAAATCTCGAGACTTTACTCACAGAAATTTGTCGATAGACCCACTTTTAATATAGACACCCTCGCGCTATAACACAAGCAGCAGAACTGCCACGAATAAAGCGTAGTTTAATATCAGTTGACCTCATTTGCGTTCAGTGTAACCATTATCCAACTTAAGACATCACTCAGAGCACTTTATGGAATTTTGGCACGGTTTTTTGCTTATCACCAGCGTCCATCTACTCGCTGCCGCCTCACCAGGGCCTGACTTTGTCTTAGTATCGCAGCAGACATTGGCAAAAGGTCGACGCACTGGTTTGATTTGTAGTCTCGGTATTACCTTAGGTCTTGCCGTGCATATTATTTACTCGGTATTGGGACTGGCGACGGTCATTGCTCACTCGCAGCCGTTATTGACTACCATTAAATGGTTGGGCGGTGGTTATCTAATTTATCTCGGTTGGCAGGGCATCCAAGCCAAGCCTAAAAAGCCATCAACGCCAATTGAGGACATAGCCTCAAACTCTGATACTTCACAAGAGAAGTTTATCCATCAAACAGCACTGTCTGGCAATCCTATGCCTGATAACCCTACTGCCCTTCAAAAACCCCCTAATAATACAGAATCAACGTTTGCCACTATACGTCGCGGGTTCTTTTGTAATGTCTTTAATCCAAAAGCGCCTGTCTATTTTGTCGCTATCTTTACGCTGGTATTGTCGCCTGATATACCGCTTTGGCAACTGGCTATTTATGGCGTATGGATGATGATCTTACAGATGTCATGGTTTAGTACGGTCGTAATGCTACTCTCTATCCCTGCTATTCACCGCCGCTTTCAAAGGTTTGAGCATTGGATCGACCGCGTATTAGGTACAGCGATGATAGTATTGGGATTAAACCTCATTTTACGTAACCGATAAAACGTTTGTTTGCGGCGAAATCTGCTAAAATGGTTGATTATATTCAAACATCAAAGCCACGCACTATGACCAGTTATCCCTCGAACAGTAAGCACAGAAACAGATCTCCTGCGACCGCAAAAAAACTCGGTCAGCTGCACCCACGTAACCCGCACCAAGGTCGTTATGACTTTGCGGTACTGACTCGCGCCTTACCCGAGCTTGCTGAACATACGATTACCAATCCTAAAGGTGAGTCGACGATTAACTTCTCGGATCATCAGGCTGTGCGCGTGCTCAATAGAGCACTGTTGGCCAACTATTATGGGGTCAAGTTTTGGGATATTCCTGAAGGCTATCTATGCCCGCCTATCCCTGGTCGTGCAGATTATATTCACTACATCGCGGATTTATTGGCGCAAACCACTCACGTAAATGCTGATAACACACCGCCGACAGGCAAAGAGATTCACGCGCTTGATATCGGTACTGGTGCTAGTGCCATCTACCCTATCGTTGGCAGCCAGAGTTATGGCTGGCGCTTTACCGCAAGCGACATTGATCCTATTTCAGTCAATACCGCAGCGTTAATTTGTGACTCAAACCCAAAACTAAAAAACTCAGTTAAAGTAAAGCTCCAGCCTGAGCCTAAATTTATCTTTAAAAACATCATTGGTCGTCAGGATTATTTTGATATCGTGGTTTGTAATCCTCCGTTTCATGCGTCTTTAGAAGAGGCAATGGAAGCCAATAGCCGTAAGCAGCATAACCTACAACGCCATCGTGGTAAAAACGAAAGCCCTCAAATCAGTCGTCATTCAACCAAGTCAGGGAATGCCGCACAAAACCTAAACTTCGGTGGTCAACATAAAGAGCTGTGGAGTGAAGGTGGCGAGATTGCATTCTTAACCAAGATGATAAAAGAGAGTCAGAGCTTTGCAGAGCATGTCGGTTGGTTTACTAGCCTCGTCTCAAAGTCTGAAAACGTAAAGCCTTTACAGTTGCTACTAAAGCAATTGAATGTCACTCAAATGCGTATCATTGAGATGAGCCAAGGCCAAAAAAGCACGCGTCTATTGGCATGGCGTTTCGATACCGACGAAGAGTAATCACTAAACAAGACTACTCACACCTTGTTTCACGTGAAACAAAAAAAGGCACCGCTTTGAATATCAAAGCGGTGCCTTTTTTTAAGGATTAATTTTTACAACGACTAATTTTAATAAAGGCTAATCTTTATTAAAACTAAGTAAAAACCTAAGTATAGCCAGTCCTAAATAAAAGAGGTGCAACTACATGATATGGGTTACTTTTTTCTTGCTTGCTGTGCCTACGCAGACAGAGGCGGCGCAAAACGTAACCCGTATCGCTGTATTTATTTTATAGTGAATCAACTATAGATTAGCCAAAAAACATCACCTTCAGCCCGATTAAGACAAGTACCATACCGCCCAACGCTTCTGCTTTATCTTCTAACCACGTCCCTGAGCGCCAACCTAGATAAACACCAAATAAGCCAAATACAGCGGTAACGATGGCAATAATCAGACAAGCTAACCAAGCATTGATTGCCAATAAATTGAGCGTAAATCCCGCTGCCATCGCATCGATACTGGTCGCAATGGCGAGGGTAAACAAAGTGCGCTGACTGATCTGTTTTTGCACGGTACTGTTGACTAAAACAGTATCAGCATTCACCTCAACCTCTTTATTTTCAGCACTTTCATCAACTTCATTAGCCTCATCAGTCCCATTAACTCCAAAGAACACTTCGTAAAGCATCTTTCCGCCGAGAGCGATAAGAATAAAACCACCAATCCAAGGCGCAGCCGCTGCCAACCAACCCAACAGTGCCGCACCTAATAAGTAGCCTATGAGCGGCATCACACCTTGTGCAATGCCAAAATATAAAGCAGCATAAACAGCCAAACGCAGCACATAATAATGACTTTGCTTTTGTGATTTAGCACCTAGCCCGATCGCGACTGCAAACGCATCCATCGCTAAAGCGATAGCAAGTAGTATCACCTCAATCATTTTGTTTTTCTCGTAAAATAGTCAGATTTTTGTTCCACGTGAAACAAAAATACCGCTTTGGATGCCAAAGCGGTATTTTTACATGCTATTAGAACAAGTCCCAAACTCAGATATCAAACTTAAGGTCCAAGATTAGATATCAAGATTAGAAACCGTCAATGCATTCTCTTCAATGAAGATACGGCGTGGTTCGACATGATCGCCCATCAAGCAGGTAAACATATGATCCGCAGCGATGGCGTCTTCGATGGTGACGCGTAGCATGCGACGATTTTCAGGATCCATTGTTGTGTCCCAAAGCTGGTCGGCGTTCATCTCCCCTAGCCCTTTGTAGCGTTGAATCGCTAGACCGCGACGCGCATCAGCCATCATTTGCTGCCACAGGTAATCGAGGTCACGTATTGGAATATCTTTAGTCGTACCAGCACTGGCTTCACGGCGGATAAAAGCATCATCCTCAAGCAAAGTATTCCATTCAGCAGACAGACGAAGCAGCTTACTATACTCACCAGAGTTAACAAAACTGGCATCAAGTAGATAATGATGTGCTAACTGATGCACATAGACCGTTATGCGTGGTAACCACTGTGCTTTGGTAGATACCTCTTCACTATCAACCGCCTCGCCCTCTTCAGCCGATGTAACTGGCGTCATACCTAACAGATCTACAGCGGCTGCATCCATATTTTTTGGTTGTGGTGCATGAATATTAACCAGTTCAATCTCAGGACTCAGATCGCTACCGAAGTGATCAAGCTTAGTCTGCATCGCTGCTTTCCACGATTTCATGGCAGACTCATCATAAGTCATGTCAGTACTAAGTTTTGGTGTATGCGTCAATGCGTCCAAAATTACCGCTGGGAAGCGAATCTGCAGACGTGCTTTGATCAACTGAGTTTGGTTATAATCATTGAGCAGTGTTTCAAGCGCTTGCCCAGTAATCGCAGGCGCATCGGCACTAATATGCAACTTAGTATTATCGATTGTTGAAGACAATAAGTATGCTTTGAGCGCTTCATCATCTTTTAGATATAGCTCTTGACGACCTTTTTTCACTTTATATAGCGGTGGCTGAGCGATATAAATATAGCCACGTTCGATTAGCTCTGGCGTTTGGCGGAAGAAGAAAGTCAATAGCAACGTACGAATGTGTGATCCATCAACATCGGCATCGGTCATGATGATGATTTTATGATAGCGTACTTTGTCAGGATTATATTCGTCAGGACCGATGCCGCAGCCAAGCGCAGTAATCAAGTTGCCCACTTCAGCAGAAGACAGCATTTTGTCAAAACGCGCACGCTCAACGTTTAGAATTTTACCTTTTAGTGGCAAAATTGCTTGCGTCTTACGGCTACGACCTTGCTTAGCCGAACCACCTGCAGAGTCACCCTCCACAATATAGAGTTCTGACAATACTGGGTCTTTTTCTTGGCAATCAGCCAACTTACCGGGTAGGCCCGCAATATCTAACGTTGTCTTACGACGCGTCATCTCGCGCGCTTTACGGGCCGCATCACGGGCACGTGCTGCATCGATAATCTTGCTTGCGATTGCTTTACCTGCACTCGGATTTTCTAACAAATAATCGTTAAATTTGTCATGCATCGCAGATTCGACAGCAGATTTGACTTCGCTTGATACCAACTTATCTTTGGTCTGACTCGAAAATTTTGGATCAGGTACTTTTACAGAAACGATAGCAGTTAAACCTTCACGAGCATCATCACCCGTCGCAGCGACTCGCTCTTTTTTGAATAAGTTTTCGCGATCCATGTAGCTATTTAAACCACGTGTGAGTGCTGAACGGAAACCAGATAAATGCGTACCACCATCACCCTGTGGAATATTATTGGTAAAACACAGTACTTTTTCGTTATATGTATCTGTCCACTGTAGCGCCACTTCGACACTAATACCGTCATCCTGGTCACTGGTAAAATGAAATACTTCATTGATGCCATCTTTGCCGGCATTGATATAGCTGACAAACTCTGACAAGCCACCTTTGTGCTCGAACTCATGGTGCTTATCGATACGCTCATCAGTCAATACGATACGCACACCTGAGTTAAGAAACGATAACTCACGTAAACGTTTGGCTAAAATATCATATTCAAAAACAGTTCCAGTAAAGATATTGGCACTTGGATAAAAACGGATTTGCGTACCCGTCTTATCAGTGGCTTCCATCCGCTGAATATCAGCATCAGGTACGCCATCAGTATAAGTTTGATGATAATGATAGCCTTCGCGCCAGATATTCATCTCAAGCTTTTCAGATAACGCATTTACTACCGAAACACCTACACCATGTAGACCACCTGAGACTTTATAACTGTTGTCATCAAATTTACCACCGGCATGTAGCACGGTCATAATAACCTGTGCCGCAGACACGCCTTCTTCTGGGTGAATATCAACAGGCACACCGCGACCATTATCCATAACGCTAACAGATTCATCTTCGTGGATAATAATATCAATCTGATCACAATGACCAGCAAGCGCCTCATCAATAGAGTTATCTACTACCTCAAAGACCATATGATGTAAGCCTGTGCCATCATCGGTGTCACCAATATACATACCTGGACGTACGCGTACTGCCTCTAATCCGCGCAAGACACGAATATCTTTAGAGCTATAATCAGAAGGTGATGCTTCAGAAACCGCAGCAGATACTGTAGTTTCTTCCATAGCGTCAGATATCAGTTGCTCGTGGTCGGTAGGTAATGAATCACTCATGTGTCTTCCTTAATCTAGCCATAATCAGCCGTTTGTCATGGACCCACCACTACGATGATGCCTCATAACGTCATTTTGGACGTAACTTTTATTGTCGAAAATTTTGATGTACAAGTTTGGCTAAAGCGAAATCAGCCAAAAATTTATAGGATATGACAGCGACTCAAAAAACATAAAGTCGGTATTTAAATCACGCTAACGCTCGTTTCTTTTTTTTAAACATTATCAAAACTAGCCTTGTGGATTAAACACAATATTATCAATATCTTATAAAGAAACAGACAGTAAAGACGATCTATTCAACATCATCAAACAACTTGCTGAAAACAGGATAAAAATAAAGCTTAATTTTAGCATTTTTTTGCTTCTAAGTCACTGTTTACTGGTAGCTTTATCGGCATCTAAAGCCGCCTCAAGATAACCTTGATTATAGGAAAACAATAGCAAATCTAAAAAATTTACGAGGTGATAAATCAGGGTAAAATAGACAGTACAAAAAAGCGCTTATAAAGACAAAATCTGACCATGTTTCACATGAAACATATTATGGTGTGACCAAAACCTTTCGATGAATGGTACGATATCATCCGTCAAGCTGGTCATAAATACCTGACATGGCAACTGTGATAAAGTCGATAATAAGATCTCTATCGCCCTATTATCAAGCTCTGCCGTAATATCATCCAATAATACTACTGGCGTAATACGCGGTTGCGATGCTGAAACAGACAAATCAGTGTCCTCTGTCGCATTAAGAAGCAGTGGCAGCTGTGACAACCTTAATGCTGTTATGAGAAGTTTTTTTTCACCACGAGACAGTACATTCGCTGCTTGTTCTTTTAAAACAGGCAGTTTTTCGTTTATTTCAGCCTCTATCATCACGCTTGAAGATTCTTTATTATACTCTGCTACCTCATTAGAGCGCCAATGCACATGAATGTCAGCGCGATGATTGCCAATGCGGGTATAGCCCAACTGCAAATCCTGCTCTAAACGCTCATTCAGCTGTACATCCAACGCTACAGTGGTATCGTAGCCAGCATTATAGCTTAAGCTCAATTGTTCCGAATAAGACGGCAACAACTGTGAAACGCTCTCAGCAAAATAAGGCTTCCATTCGGTAAATATCCGCTCACGATAATGATGGATAAGAGCAGCATGATTACTAAGACCTTTATCCCATGATTTTAGTTCAGAGAGCTGTACTTGGGTTAATTGCCTCGTCTTTTTTAGTAGACTATTGCGCTGTTTTAGTAGACGTTGGTAAGCTACCCATTGCGGATGAAAACCTTGTTTCATGTGAAACACTAACCAGTCCAGTAACTGTCGTCGACTGGCACTGCCCTGCTCTAACATATCCATCGTTGACGGATCTATCAGTAATGTTGGTAACTGTTCGGTTAAGACACTTTGATTGTATACAGTGGTTTGATTAAGCCGCAGAACGGTAGTTGCGTCTGTTTGTTTCTGAATGGCTAAGGTACTGCTATCGTTGAGACAAGCGTGTACAGTCACTGCATTCTGATGATGTTGAATATAGCGTTTGGGCTGATGATGACGGAAGCTTTTGCCTCTTGATAACAAAAATATTGCTTCAAGTAACGAGGTTTTACCGCTCCCGTTTTCACCAACAATGACGTTGCAAGCAGCTGAATTTAGATTAACTTGCGTCAAATTGCGTAAGCATGAAACTTGTAGACGTTCAATCATAATAACGAGAGCCGCCTATTTTATTGCCTACCTACTGAACAGCAAGTAGGTATATTTGGCAAGCAAAAGTCGAATAACACAATAGATAAATTACGCTAGATTAGTATTCTAAAATGAATAACAACTAGATACGCATTGGCATAATGACATACTGATGGAACTCGTCATTTAGCTGGTTAACCAACACTGAAGCGTTTGATTGGCTCATATGCATTTGCAAATCTCCTTGAATCACACTGAGAACATCTTGCAGGTAAGCTGCGTTGAATGACAACTCCATCGGCTCACCTTGATACTTAGCTTGTATCATCTCAACTGCTTCATCTTGCTCAGCGTTGTTTGCACGCACCTCTACCATGCCATCACTGGCAAAGTTGAATACCACACCGCGAGATTTTTCATTACTCAAAATCGCTACACGGCGTAGTACGTCAGTCATTTTTTCTTGGTTGAATAACGCCAATTTGTCAGTATTGCTTGGCATGACACGGCGATAGTCTGGGAATTTTCCATCAATCAAACGCGCTGTGAAAGTCACCATCAAGTTATCACTCACCTGCCCTGCACTATCGACATCACCAAACGGTAAGCTAACTTGCAAAAACTCACGACCAAAGCTCAATATTACTGCATTATCCTTATCACCCAACATTTTACCAAGCTCAGCAGCCAAGCGCTCAAGCTCAATGACAGCCTTGCGTGGCAAGATAGCCTGCATATTCAGATCAGCACTGACATCGATCACACTACGCGCCAAAGCCAGTCTATGTCCATCAGTCGCAACAGTCGTTAATTGCTGCTGTGATACATCAAACAGCATACCTGTTAAATAGTAACGCACATCCTGAATCGCCATCGCAAACTGGGTTTTATGAATCAAATCTGTCAAGCGATTGCGACTAATAGTCAATGGTGTGATATTTTCAGGATTACCTAAGCTAGGGTAATCCTCACTCGGTAATGTCCCTAAGGTAAAACGGCTTTTACCACTGGTTAACAGGCAGCGCTCATTTTCTTGAGTGGCAAGATTAACTTGAGCTTGTGCAGGCAAAGACTTACAGATGTCTTTTAGTTTTGTTGCAGGTAGTGTTGTTGTACCTGCTTGAACACAAGCACCTGCAGGCAATTTTAATGTCGATGTTAGTTCTACTTCTAAGTCAGAAGCCGTCAAAACCAGCTCTGATTCAGATAGCTGCAACTTGATATTGCCCAAAATGACCATGTTATGACGCTTATCAGCAGCTTTGGCGATTAGGTTAATGGCTTTTAGTAACGACTCTCGATTAATCGATAATTGCATGCTTAGTTACTCTTATTTAAATGGCTTTATTTTTATAAATTTAAAATAATGACTCAATAATACCCTGTCTACTGACGATAATCTATTGACTAGCTATGCGCTTAGATTTTCAATATTATAAATCATATCATACGACTAAAACATAGTGATATAGCAGGTAACTAACCAGCTTGTAACATTAAAGCCAGCGTCTTGTAATCTTTATCAAACGCTGGATCTGCTGCACGTAATTCATTCACTTTATCACAAGCATGCATCACTGTCGTATGATCGCGCCCACCAAATGATTGACCAATCTCAGGAAAACTATCTCCCGTCAACTCACGTGATAGCGCCATCGCTATTTGACGTGGTCTAGCAATACTGCGTGTGCGTTTACGACCCATAATATCTTTAATGGTCACATCATAATACTCAGCAACCACTTTGCGAATATTATCCATATTAACGGCTTGTACGCGCATGGCTACAATATCTTTTAACGCATATTGCACCATTTCAAGGGTTATCTGTGCGCCTGTCAGATTGGCATTGGCAAAGACTTGATTTAAAGCACCTTCTAATCGCCTGACGTTTGATACCACGTTTTGAGCGATAAATAGCGCACATTCTTTAGGCAACGTCATACCGTACGAAGCTGCCTTCTTTTGCAAGATTTGTACACGAGTATCAATTTCAGGTGGATCAACTGCGACCGTTAGCCCCCAAGAAAATCGAGATCTAAAGCGTTCATCAAACTCCGTCATCTGCGATGGATGTCTATCAGAAGCCAAAATCAGTTGCTTATCACCGCTGGTGAAATCAGCAAACAAAGTCAAAAATTCATTACTGCTTTTTGTTTTCCCTGCCAATACATGAATATCATCTACAATTAATAAATCCACTTTTTTAATTTTCTTTTTGAAATCTTCTATTTTATTATTTCTTAATGAATAAACTAATTGATTAATAAATTTTTCGGAAGTGAAATAATAAAAACTTTGATTATTTTTCAAATAGCGATGTGCTACAGAATGCATTAAATGCGTTTTCCCCAAACCAGAAGGTCCGTATATAAATAAAGGATTGTGACGGTTTTTCGACTGGCGTTTTCCGAGCTCATAACAAGCTTTGTAAGCAAGGTTATTGGACTTACCAGTAACGAATGTCTCGAATGTAAAATCTGGATTTAGATAGCTCAACGATTTTGCATCAGTAGAGTCTACTAAAGCAGCACGACGCGTATTGGCATCAATATCTGCTTTCGCATTGTTATGATGAATCGTTTCAAAATTAGATTCTGCAAGGGTAGGGGAGTGCTTATCTTCTACAAATAAAGAGCCTGATGACAACTGGGTACTATCATCTGTGTCATGCCCCACATTATCAACACGGACAATAACCTCTTCGATACTACCTTGGCTATGCTTAGTAACCAGCTGCTGAATATCTTGTAAATGGTTTTTTTTGATGTAAGTAACAAAATAATCATTAGGGGCAAGTATGATAAGGGTTTGTTCTTCCTGATGGGCTGATAAAGGTCTCAACCACATAGTGAATACGTTGTCTTTGACGTTATAGCGCAAGTCGTTTAAACACTTATCCCAAATATTTACTGTGTCTATCATGAATAATACTAACCCTATGATCTGAAATAATAGATATGTCTCAATGATATAAACCGCTATTTAAGCACTAGCATAGCTTCTGAGGACTCAACTCAAAACTATATTGGCAAGCTGAGCAGAAACACATATCGGACAGGAGGTTAATTTACCACAGTTACCCTGTGGATAACACCTTGTTTTTTGTGGATAATATTGTGGATAGTTTTGTGGATAAGTAGAATAATCAACTTATCCATATTTAACCCACAGGTTATCCACAGCATTATCCATACCTTAAAAATATGATTTTAAAGGATAAATATAACTTAACCACAGAAAAAACATCTACCAATAACAACAATACTTATATATATTAATAGTTTATTATTATAGAGTTCGAGACAAACTGTGGATAACTTTTAAAATTCAGCTCAAATAAATACGTGTTCTAAGTTGGTTTAACTGGACGTGTAAAATATATTTCTATTAAAACCAACAAGCAGATAAGTTACTTTAATGACCAAATTTTTAGGGATATGAATATCAACTAAATTAGTTCATTGACCAAGATAGTATGCGGTGGTATAATCCTCCGTTATTACGAATTTAGTCCATTATTTTGATAGGTGAGTTATGAAACGTACATTCCAACCAAGCGTGATCAAGCGTAAACGTACTCACGGTTTCCGTGCTCGTATGGCAACTAAAAAAGGCCGTCAGGTCTTAGCTCGTCGCCGTGCTAAAGGCCGTCATCGTCTTACTGTATAATTAGTAGACGATGATAAGCATGGCTAATAGTGCTTGTTAGATCTCTATTATTTATAGATTATGATAGTCAACTATTACAACTGACATTTAGCCATATATCAAAAGCGCCCGAATCGGCGCTTTTTTTGTCTTTATATTTTGCTATTATTTCTAATCTCACCATGAGCGCTTTTACTGGGTTTTAATATGTCAAATACTGTTTCAGCTATACCTACTGCTCGTTTCACTAAAGAGCAACGACTGCTAACACCAGCGGATTTTCGCGTGGTGTTCGATGCACCTGAACGGAAGCTTCATCAGAGTCATCTGATGGCCTTTGTACGTTCTAATACGCGTAACAAGCCACGAGTTGGCATGGCTATTACAAAGCGTAAAGTACCTACTGCAGTTGCTCGAAATCTTATTAAACGTCAAATACGAGAACAATTTCGTTTAAAAAATATTAAAATGGAAGATAAAGATATTGTTTTTATTGTGAAAAAATCTATAGAAGGATTAAATAAAAAAGAATTAAAAAATGAAATAAATAATATCTTTAAAAAAATAGAAAAAAAATAAAATGAATATTTTTTTAAAAAAAATAAACAAAATATTTTTAATAATTTTATTTGGTTTAATTTTCTTTTATCAAAAAATAATTAGTCCTGTCATTCCTGCCCGTTGTAGATACTATCCAACATGTTCAAATTATGGCAAACAAGCGTTGCGTTGGCATGGGGCCCGAACTGGTAGTTGGTTGTTGTTGAAACGTATTGGTAGATGTCATCCTTTAGGCGGACATGGTATAGATTTTGTGCCTGTACCTTTAGCTTCTTATAAATATCATTATCTACCCTCTACTTGCTCTTCAAATATAAATAGCCAAGGAATAGGTGTTTATCGAGATAATAAAAGCTATGTTTCACGTCTTAATCATTTGATGACGTTCGAATCAAAGTGAGTGTGGATAACTTGTGGGTATCTCTGCTATTGAGTTACCCACAAGTTATCCACACTCTTGGTATCATTTAAGGCTGATTTTTAGTAAAATGATGCACATTTTATGTAAATGACTACCAATACTGTTGTTAGATGCGAGGACAACTGTGCTGTACAGTCATGACACATGCCCTAATTTTTCATTCCCTAATTTTTAATCTAGGAAAGGTTTATGCAAAAGATATTTAGGGTGATGATCATCATTGCGATGTTAATCACCGCTTATCTGCTGATTTTGGCATGGCGAGATGATTATGCCGATGCACCAGCGGTGGATGTACAGCCAGAAACCACATCTTCAGTAGGTGCTGATATTCCATCTTCGACCAGTGCAGCAGGTGATATTCCGGCTCAAACACAACCTGTTGATAATGCAACTGTGGCTACGGTCAATACGCCTACTAAAGACACAGGTCTAATTACGGTCACCACCGATCGCTATGATATAAAAATTAATCCAGAAGGTGGTGATATTGTTTATGCTGCGCTTAAACAATACGACGCAACGCTAAACAGCGATGAGCAGTTTGTACTGTTAGAGAATGACAGCAATCGTGTCTATGTGGCTCAGTCTGGCCTGATTGGTCAAAATGGCATTGATACGGCAGAAGGTCGTGCTAATTACAGTCATACTGCTAATAATTATGTAATGGAAGAAGGACAGCAAACACTGTCTGTACCGCTAACTTACAAAAAAGATGGCGTGACAATTACTAAGACATTTACCTTTACTGAAAGCAAATATCCGATTGATGTTAGCTACAAAATTCAAAATGCATCTACGGCTGCTTGGCAAGGTCAAATGTTTGCGCAGTTAAAGCGTGATGATAGTAAAGATCCAGGTACTTCTAACAAAGGCGTGCTAAGCATGGCGACTTATTTAGGCGGTGCGTGGGGTACACCTGACGATCCTTACAATAAACTGAAGTTTGATGAGTTTAATGATGGAGAGTTGGTTACTAGCAGCGATAAAGGTTGGGTTGGTATAGTGCAGCATTATTTTGTATCTGCATGGACGCCTAATAACTTTACTGGTACTTTCTTTAGTCGTGAGACAGGTGACGATTACTTTATTGGTTTTAATAGTAAGCCAGTCAATGTAGCGCCAAACAAGCAATTAACATTAGATGCCACACTATATGCCGGTCCAAAAGTTCAGTCAGAGCTAAAAGATGTCTCTGTAGGTCTGAATAAAACGGTTGATTATGGCTTGCTATGGCCAATATCTAAGGTCTTATTTGCTATTTTGGATGGTATTCATAAAGTCATTGGCAACTGGGGGTGGTCTATCATCCTGTTGACAGTGTTGGTTAAAATTGCACTGATGTGGTTCTCTAATAAGAGCTACTACTCGATGGCGAAGATGCGTGCTATCGGACCAAGATTGAAAGCGCTAAAAGAAGAGCATGGCGATGATCGCATGAAGATGTCGCAAGAAATGATGGCTATCTACAAAGAAGAGAAAGTCAACCCAATGGCGGGTTGTCTACCTATCTTGATGCAAATGCCTATCTTCTTAGCATTGTATTGGGTATTGGTTGAAAGTGTTGAGCTGCGTCATGCACCGTGGATCTTGTGGATACAAGATTTATCAGCAATGGACCCGTGGTTTATTTTACCACTATTGATGGGTGCATCGATGTTTATACAGCAGCAGCTAAACCCGCAGCCAGCTGATCCAATGCAAGCAAAAGTTATGAAGTTTTTACCGATTATCTTTACTGCATTCATGCTGTTCTTCCCGGCAGGTTTGGTTTTATATTGGACAGTGAATAACTTGTTTAGTATGACTCAGCAATATATTGTGAATAAAAAAGTTGAGGAAGAGCAAAAGCGTCGTACTGTTAAGGAACTTGATTAATCATTCGTAAGTTAGCACAACCAAAGACCATCGCTTAGGCGGTGGTTTTTTTATGCATGGAATATTAAAGTGAGATAAAACTAAGCTCAAACCGACTGCTATTTGAAGTTTGCTTTGTCAGTCTGCATTGAGCCGTCTATAATGGGGTTTTTAGTTATTGAGAGTCACTGTGGATTCTTTAGAAAATGCGTCAACAGCGCACCCTGTATCTGAACCGACTAAGTCATCAGGGTTGACGACAATTGCTGCCATTGCAACACCACTTGGTCGTGGCGGTGTCGGTGTCATACGTTTATCTGGTGCACGTGCCCATGAGATTGCCTGTACATTAACTGGCAAGGCTGCCTTTACGCCGCGTATGGCCAGCTTTTGTCGTTTTTATCAGGCAGATGGTACTGTTGTGGATGAAGGACTGGTATTGTACTTCAAAGGCCCACATTCATTTACAGGTGAGGATGTGATTGAGCTGCAAGGTCATGGCGGCATGATCTTACAGAATCAGCTATTAGCACGCGTCTTTGAGTTGGGTGCCAAACAGGCAAGTGCAGGAGAATTCTCTTACCGCGCTTTTGATAATGATAAGTTAGATTTGGTGCAGGCTGAGGCCATTGCAGATGCGATTGATGCGACCAGTGCGGCAGCAGCTAGTAGTGCCATTCGCTCATTGAGCGGTGAGTTTTCACAAAAAATCAACCAACTATTAGAGCAGCTAATTCATGTGCGTCTGCATGTTGAAGCTGCCATAGACTTCCCAGATGAGGAAGATGTGGACTTCTTATCTGACGGGGTGATACAAGCCAAACTAGAGCAAACACAGGCTAAGATACAGCAAGTACTGGCAACGGCTAAGCAAGGTCAGCTATTACGTGACGGTATACACGTGGTGTTAGCGGGTAGACCCAATGCTGGTAAGTCAAGCCTACTTAACCGCTTAGCAGGACAAGAGCGCGCTATCGTAACTGACGTAGCAGGCACCACGCGCGACACCCTACAAGAGACGGTGGTGCTAAACGGCCTAACCTTACATCTCACCGATACAGCAGGATTGCGCGAGACAGAGGACACAGTGGAGCGTATCGGTATTGAGCGTGCCCGTACTGCCATCACGCAAGCTGATATGCTGCTGATGGTTTATGACGTGACTCGCGATGTTGAAGAACAAAGCACACCGTTACAGCTCGCTGAGCAGCTGTTTGGTGAGTTGCCAGAAGCGAAGCGCTTACTGATTATTGCCAATAAAAGTGACCTATTAAGTGATGTCGCAGATAGTAATCTGATAACAGCCTCACAAGCTGAGATAAGCGATCGCGGCTATGATCAAGTTAATGTTTCATGTGAAACAGGCATTGGCATCGATGAGTTAGTTGAAGTCTTGTGTTCTAAGGTAGGTTTTCATCCACCAGAAAACAGTCTCATTGCTCGCACAAGGCATTTAGATGCATTAAGGCGGACTATGGGCCATTTGACAGAGGCGCATGAGCAATTAACAGTATTTCAAGCGGGTGAGCTGGTAGCAGAGAGCTTGCGTCAAGCCCAAAATAGTTTGGGTGAAATAACAGGTGAGTTCAGCGCTGATGATTTATTAGGTAAGATATTTGGTAGCTTTTGCATTGGTAAATAGCTAAGCAGTTTTATAATTTGTAACGCTACTATTTACTTGTTGACGGTGTGTCCTCATTTTTATCCATCTAGATAACTATTGATTGACTTGAGGATGCTTCCTAGCATTTGTTCCATACATAACGACTCTCGCTGTTCAGTATTAAGATAAGGAAAATGCTATGCACTGCCCGTATTGTAATGCATCAGATACTAAGGTTATTGATTCGCGTCTTGCTGCGGAAGGAGCGCATGTGCGTCGTCGACGGTCTTGTAATAGCTGTCAAGAGCGTTTTACGACCTTTGAGATGGTAGAGGTGGTGATGCCTCGAATTATTAAGTCAAGCGGCAAAATTGAGCCTTATGATAATGAAAAACTGCGCCGCTCTATCTTATTACCTTTGCAAAAGCGTCCCATTACTATCGATGAGCAAGAGGCGATGATTAGCCGTATAGAAAAGCGAGTTCGGCAGATGGGTGAGCGTGAGATTAGTAGTAAGGTCTTGGGTGAAATTATCATGAGTGAGCTTAAAACGTTAGATGACGTGGCTTATGTACGTTTTGCGAGCGTTTATCGTGACTTTCAAGATATTGATGCATTTCATCAAGAGATTGCTAATATTCGTCCAAATGAAAAATAGGCGAATTAACCCTGATGTAGTGTTTGAACACCCACCGCTTTTTATTCTTTTATAGACCACTCTCAATCATTGATTAAGTCCATCCTTATGTCTACCAAAAACCACGCGCAAGATGCAAAAGACCGTTACTTTATGATGCTTGCTATCGAGCAAGCAAAACAAGGACTATATACCACTAGGCCAAATCCAGCAGTAGGTTGTGTCATTGTTCAAGCGGACGAGATAATCGGTCAGGGGTTTCATCCAAAAGCAGGTGAGCCCCATGCAGAGGTATTTGCGCTCAAAGATGCTGGTAGACAAGCAGAAGGAGCAACTGCTTACGTAACTCTAGAGCCTTGTAGTCATACCGGTCGTACACCGCCTTGTGCAGTCGCGCTTACTAATGCGGGTGTGACACGTGTCGTGATTGCAGGGCTGGATCCTAACCCACAGGTCTCAGGGCGTGGTGTGAAGATGTTGCAGGACGTCGGGATA
Source organism: Psychrobacter sp. AOP5-GZ1-6 (assembly GCF_052376345.1). Classification (NCBI taxonomy): domain Bacteria; kingdom Pseudomonadati; phylum Pseudomonadota; class Gammaproteobacteria; order Moraxellales; family Moraxellaceae; genus Psychrobacter; species Psychrobacter sp. AOP5-GZ1-6. Next base: position 19,160 of record NZ_JBQSVP010000046.1, read on the forward strand.
ACAGTTACGGTTGGTGTACTAACGGCGCAAGCAGAGCTATTAAATCGTGGCTTTTTGAAGGCAATGCGAACCCAGATGCCTTATGTACGTCTCAAAATTGCCACGAGTCTCGATGGCCGTACAGCGATGGCAAGTGGCGAATCAAAATGGATTACTTCAGCGGCTGCTCGTGAGGATGTTCAAAAGCTGCGGGCACAAAGTGGCGCTATTATTACAGGTAGTGAGACAGTGATAGCTGATGATCCACAGCTTAACGTTCGATCCGAACAGTTAGGCGTTTCACCTAAACAAATACCAAAGCCTATGGTGGTCGTGTTGGATAGACGTCAGCGTTTAACACACAATCTACAGTCTAATTATCAGCTATGTCGTCGAACAGATACTGTTTATTGGCGTAATGATGATTTAACTGCCTTATTAAAAAATTTAGTAAAAGAGCATCAATGCTATGACGTATTGATTGAGGCTGGTGCGAGTGTTGCAGGTAGCTTTTTGAGTCAACAGTTAGTAGATGAAATGATTGTTTATCAAGCACCTTGTTTACTCGGAGCACAAGCACGAGCCATGGTTGATCTCAATCCTATATCTTTAGCCCAGCAGCTGCGGTTTGATATCGATAGGCACGAACAACTTGGCTCAGATCTTAAACTAATCCTGCTACCTTTATAATTTTATGGTGTTATACACAAGATATCCCCAGGCTGTAATAAGGCTTCTTTTTAATCTGGTCGGGTATTAGGAATATCATCTATTCAATCGGTAGTTATTTGAATGGACTAACAGTGGTTCAGTCAGTGGTTAAGGTTTGCCAAACAACATTAAATAGCCGGCTAATATTTTGATTTTAGCTACGCTATTTTCCTTGTTTGATTACAATATGTCTCATTTTTAGTGCTATTTCTAAAATAATGACAGACTCTAAATGTATGTTAAGTATGAACGAGCTAGTACGTGAGGTTATGTTTCACATGAAACTGTGCATAACTTTGTTTCACATGAAACTCATAAACTAAGCCTTTGTTGTTTTTTTAAAATAATTACTTTAAAATCAATGGTATATACTTTATTTGATCGAATTTTTTAAATACAGTTGGTTTTTAGATTTCTGTGGATAACTCTACAAAAACAAGGGTTTTAAAGGTAAGTTGGATTGATTTACTGTTACTTATCCACAACTTATCCCATAATAAGTTTGAAATAAATTCACATTTCACTAAAAACTTAGTTCAGACAAACATGATCAATAAATTAATAAGTCGAAATACGTTGTCGATAACGGCAATATAATAATGAGATGAGGCATATATGTTTACCGGGATTATAGAAAGTGTTGGAAAGGTTAAATCCATGCAGTCTACGGGTGGTGATATACGTTTGACGATAGAGTCCGATGATTTGGATTTTAGCGATGTAAAACTAGGCGACTCAATTGCTTCAAATGGTATTTGTTTGACCGTTGTGGATTTTGGTAGTAATCACTACTCTGTCGATGTCTCACGTGAAACAATCGCTCGCACAGCGCTTGAGGATCTTAAAGCAGGTTATATCGTCAATTTAGAGAAAGCCATGCTACCCACCACTCGTTTTGGTGGTCATATCGTTGCAGGTCATGTAGACGGTGTAGGGATTGTTAGTAAGCTGCAACAAGATGCACGTTCTATCTACATCGAAATTGAAATACCCCAAGAACTGGCACATTATACAGCGACTAAAGGTTCTATCACGGTTGATGGTATTAGCCTGACGACCAATCTTGTACGTGATAACATCGTTTGTCTCAATATCATTCCTCATACCGCACAAGTGACTAACATTGCCAAACACTGGTTGGTTGGTAATAAAGTCAATATAGAGGTGGATATCGTTGCTCGCTACTTAGAGCGTCTATTAGGTAAGTCGCAAACAGAAGGGCTGAATGCCCCCAATCCACAAAGTCAGATTACAGAAGCGTTTTTAGCAGATAATGGCTTTATGAAGTAATAGTCGAGAGCACAAAGTGATGGGTATTAAAACAGCTATGTTCGTAATGAATGTAGCTGTTTTGGTATGAGACATTGGCGTTACGAGCTTGCTAGGTTTTTATGAAGCGCTGTAACACCTTTGCTAATTCTTTTTTATTGATAGGTTTGGATAAAAAGTCATCCATTCCTACTTGAGTACAAGCTTCACGGTCCTCTTCGGTATTGTTTGCAGTTAATGCCACGATAGGGATGTTATCACCTTGCAAGCGAATAGCTTGAGTTGCTTGTAAACCATCCATAACTGGCATGCGGCAATCCATTAAAATAAGCGAGATCTCTTGACGTTGAGTCTTTAGCTGTTCAAGAGCTTGCTGACCATCTTCTGCGACTACACTACGATAACCAAGCTTGCTCAATATTTTGCAGGTTATTTTTTGGTTGGTTGGACTATCTTCTGCGACTAGAATCAGTGGAGACAAGACTTCTTTTTTGGGTATATCTTCTTCCACAAAAGATGGACTGCTATCATATTGATGTTTGACCAGTATGTTTAGTTTTTTCCTTGCAGACAAGGTTAAGCGGAGCAGCTCAGAAACTAGTAAGCTTGCGTCCAAGGGTTTGGTCAAAAATCCATCATATTGGTCTAGTATGGTAGAGGAAATATGTCTTTCAGGTTTCATGCTAAGCAATATCTTTGGTAGTGAAGACATAGTGCCTAGTTTGTTTAACACTTCTTGTTGTTCACTATGCTTGTTGCTCGCATGAGCTGATAAGTTGATGGATTGGTTGTATTCATAATCCAATAACAAGACAGGAATGACGGTCTGCTCATCTTGCGTTAATTTGTTTTTTAGCTGCTGTATAGTGGCTCTATCTAAAATACTGTAAGTAGTCACGGATATCGTTAAGTATTCGCACAAACGTTGTAAATGCTTAGCAACTAAAGGTTGGTTGACAATAGCGATAAGGTGAATATGAGACAGCTGCGAACAAGGATGATATACCGGTTCATAAGTGGAATGACGCTCAGGAAGATAGAGACTAAATACCGTCTCTTCATCCGCTGTAATATTTAGTTCGATAAAACCGCCGAGTAACTGAGCGAAGCTATTGGCATCATTCAGGCTAATTTCACTGTCTTTAACCAAGTTATGATTGGTTTGATCACTGTCTTGATTCAAAATAGTGACTAATTGATTTTTTCTCTCAGGAGTAATAGCTACTCCAGTGTCTTTTACATTAAACCGAATCCAATAAGATGTTTGCGCAGGCATTATAGTATCGTTGTTAGGCGTCAAGTACTGGTTACTTATTGGCGTGACCTTGTCTTTAGATACGCGATCAACAGTGAGAGCGACATAGCCTGATGTTGTAAAATTAATAGCATTCTTCAACAGATTTAATGAGATATGGCGTAGCCGAATGTCATCAGTTTCAATGTAACGAGGACAGTCTGGCGCAAAGAAATAGATCAACTCTAGCCCTTGTTGTCTTACTTCTTTTGTGACTAAGCTGCTAACTTCTTTGCTTACTTTATAAATATCAACCGTTTCGATGCTTAGACGTGTTTTTCTGACATCAATTTCCTCTGTCGCTAGCGTGTCATTGAGTATAGTCAGCATCTTTTGACTGGTTGTAATCAATGTGTTTAGAGTTTTCTTGCCTTGCGCCGTCAATGTTGAAGGGTCGATTGGTTCCAACGAATCAACTATCTTCTCTAGTGGTATCCGTAACTTACGACCTATAAATGCTTGGGCTTCGCTTGATTCATCAATTTGTAATTGTAGCTGTTGGTTTTTCTGCTGTAGTTGTTCTATTTGATTGGTATATTCATTAATATTGCTAAAAAGTGCGGTAAAGCCATGAACTTGTCCATGTTCGCCAAACCATGGTGTGATATGCAGTTGGTAAGACTGCTGGTTTTCTAACCCATAAACAATTAAGGTGCGAGTGACACGTAGGTTTGATAATTTCTGTAGTAGTAACTGAGTGGGCTTATCTTTAGCAGCCACAAAGTCGGTTAGTTGGCAGCTATCATCATAGTCTTGAGAAGGACAGGTAAACACTTGCTCAAAACGTTGATTAAAAAAACTTATCTGACCATGACGCATAATCATTAGCATTGGTAACGGTGCTTGATTTACCAAACGATCGAGCCGATGCGTCAGGGTCGTTATACGACGATAGTCCTTGTGTAGCTGATAATTAACACGGCTTAGCGCATGACCTAAACGCAAGAACTCAGGTGTGGATCTTTTATATAGAAATGGTGGTGGACTATAAGCATCCTTGGCTTGACTGTTGAGACTGTCGGTATAAAGTAATAGCTGTTCCCAATCGACGCGACGATTGAGCATGTAAAGTAATCCGATGATAAACAGCACGATAGCTGTCATCAATGGCAACCAATAACGGTAAGATAACCAGTTAATATCTAGTGATCTATGACGTAATATAA
>NZ_JBQSVP010000047.1:0-22393 GCF_052376345.1 Psychrobacter sp. AOP5-GZ1-6
GGAGACCTTCCTAAATTTTGTGTAAGTATTTAATCTAAACGTCAGTTACACAGAATCTGGGATGGTCTCAGCACATAACCTAGTCTTTGTGCTTAACTTGACAACTATCTATTAAAATTAATACATTTACATTCCAACTTATAACTATTTTATAAACTTTTGTTTATAATTAATCCTTGTCCAGAATAGTTGTAAATTGACTCGTCTAACTCTTTCTCACTCTTACCGACTAGAACAGAAACCATCAAATCACCACAAACATTGACACTAGTTCGTGCCATATCGAGTATACGGTCAATACCGGCGACTATGGCCAGACCTTCTAGTGGCAGACCTACAGTAGTGAGAACTAGAGATAGCATGATAAGACCAGCACCAGGAACCCCAGCCGTTCCAATGGACGCCAAAGTCGATGTCATGATAATTAAAACATAATCAGAAAAAGCAAGGTCAATACCGAATGCTTGAGCGATAAAAAGTGCACAGACACCCTGATAAAGCGCTGTACCGTCCATGTTTATAGTAGCTCCCACCGGAAGAACAAAGCTAGATACGCCTTCCGATACACCCAACTCTTCACGCGCCGCCTTGATAGTAGCTGGTAAAGTACCTGAACTGCTAGTTGTAGTAAAAGCAATTACAGCGGGGTTAATTATTCCTTTCAAATAACGCATAGGATTAAGGCGTCCCAAGATACTCAATAAACTAGTACAAAACACGAGCACATGAATTAAGCAACCAATGTAAACTAAGGCAATCACTTTGATTAATGGCACTAGGACATCTAAACCATACTTACCAGCTACCCAAGCCATTAAACCAAAAACACCATAAGGTGCCAGTTTCATAACCAGCTCGGTTAGTTTATACATAGCTTCAGCCAAACTTTCAAACAGTTGTATAGCAGGTTTGGCTTTTTCACCGCAAAGCACTAATGCCACACCTAAGCCCAGAGCAAATACTATTATTTGTAAAATGTCGCCCGCCGCTAGTGCACCCACTGGGTTCTGGGGTACTAGGTTAAGCAAAGTTTCAATAAAGGTCGGTGCTTCTTCACTCGCAGCAGCAACGTCAGTTACAACCATATTAAGCCCTTTCCCTGGTTCAAATAGGAAGCCTAAGCCAAGACCAATAGTGATCGCTACAGCAGTCGTTCCTAAGTAAATAGTGACTGTCTTTATAGCTATACGACCCATTTTGCGAATGTCCTTCATTGAGGTCACGCCTACGATCAGCGAGAAAAACACTAGAGGCACAATTAGCATCTTAATGGCGTTGATAAAGAGTGTTCCGATTGGTTTTAATATTTCAGCATCGGGACCTAAGATCACACCGGCAACTATTCCTAATACCATGCCTATCAGGATTTTTTTCCAAAGTGAGAGTCGACCCCAAAAATTGGAACGGCCTTGTTTTATGTTTGCATTATTCATTATTGTTTCCTTCCATTTCATTAACTCTGTCCATAATATTTCCATTATTTAAATTGATATAATTAATACGTTTTTTTAAACATATTCCTTAGCCCAGTTAACACATTGCTGAGCAAGTATATCTAATGAGTCTAAACATTGATTTGGCATATCTTTCTCAAGTTGAGCTAATGCAATTGGAATTTCTGTACATCCTAATATCACTGCGTCAGCTTTCTGAAGTATCATGGCATTGAAAATAGGCTCTATTAACTTCGTACCATTTTCAATATTCCCAGATTTAACTTCATTAATTCCATTCATAACAGACGTTTGTTGTTCTTCATTAGGAATAAGAACATGAATGCCTTTGGCTTCCAAAGCTTCCTGATAGAGCTGAGTTTTGATTGTTGCATTAGTTGCTAATACCGCAATATTTTTATAACCAATATCACAAATTTTGTTCACTACGCTATCAATGATACTTATCGTATGAATGTTACTGTCTTGCGTTAATCTTCTATACCAAAAATGAGCAGTATTACATGGAATAACGATACAGTTGGCTCCGGCCACACTAAGCTCTTGAAAGCCATTTTTTAATTGTTCAAAAGGATCATTCTCTCCAGTCATGATAAAAGTCGTTCTATCTGGTACTTGAGGTATATTCCTTATAAGCATGGGTATATGCTCTTGGTCTGTTTTAGCAGGAGTAAGAGTAATCACTTTCTTCATAAATTCAGCTGTAGCTAAAGGTCCCATACCACCTAGCACGCCCAATATTTTATTCATTTTGAGAAACCAGAATATAAACGATAGGGACTAATCTATATGATTACTTGTCTTTTGATAAATGCTATTATCCTTAACCATATGCATAAATTGCATAATGTCAAAGGAAGTAGTTATGAATATTGAAAGTAAATGGCTAGAAGATTTTCTTATTCTTGCAGAAGTTAGAAGCTTTTCAAAAGCAGCACAAATCCGAAATATGACGCAGCCGGCATTTAGTCGTCGAATTCAATCACTCGAAGAAACAATAGGCTCGCAACTCATTGATAGAAGTAATGTGCCAATCAGCCTTACTCCTGTTGGTAGTGTATTCAGAACATCAGCTAGAAACTTAATGGGACAAATAACAGAGACGATAAACCATTTGAAGGGGCTATCAAATCTTGATGGAAGAGTAATCAAGGTTGCTGCGGCGCATTCACTAGCTAATAGTTTTGCCTCTAAATTGCATGACATTGCATCAGATATCATAGGATCTTCAATTTTGAATATTGAGGCTATCGATGTAGATCGTGCGATCGAAGCTTTGCAGGATGGTGAGTGTGACATATTGCTTTCATTTCATAATGAATTATTGAACCTACCACCCTACTTATCATTACTTATTGGTGAAGCAAAATTATTACCGGTATCCGCCTGCGACAATAAAGGTTTACCACTATATAAGTTTTCAGAAGAAAAGCCCTGTCCTTATTTATCGTATAGTCGCAATTCTTATATGGGTAGACAAATTGAAAAAGTTAGGTCGAAAGTAAATCTTAATATTGTGTTCTCTTCATCAATGACAGATTTGTTGAAACAACAGGTAATAAACGGAAAAGGTATTGCTTGGCTACCTGACTATGCTATAGAAAAGGAACTTGAAACAAAGCAACTAACAATTATTGGTAATTATGAGTTGGTCTTACCTATTTCTTTTTATGCATATCGCTATCAGGCCCGTTTACATGAGTCAGGAGAACGATTTTGGAATGAATTGGCAAAATTACAAGTAGGTGAATAGTGTCTTTAGAATTGAACCACCTATGTTATCCTGCTGGTGTATTTTAGCAGTTAATCTCTATTTGTAAGTGTTCTTATTTATTGGGGGGATTACCCTGCAACCTGCAACGTAATCAATATTTTTCTTACTTAAACAGAATATATTAGAGGAAATTTGATAACAGACCACTTTTATTTGACAGGATTATTACAGATCCTCAAAATAATTTTGAGTATTTGAGTATTTGAGTATTTGAGTATTTGAGTATTTGAGTATTTGAGTATTTGAGTATTTGAGTATTTGAGTATTTGAGTATTTGAGTATTTGAGTATTTGAGTATTCGAGCGGAAAATAAAACTAGTTTTTTTCAAATAAATAAATTTACTGAACGACTTATTGGTGTCGATATCCATATTTTCTATCTAAGACAGGAGATGATGATTATCAAATAGGAGTAGATACATAAGAGATTAGACTAAATAAATATAGATATAATATCGCATATGTATACACGATTATGTAGATATAATATCGTATCTTTATACTCAGAGTTATATCCTGGGAGGCCTATAAATAAAGGCTTTGCGGATGCCCAATAAAAAGTGTAGACTACAGAAATGCGAAAGCCCACGCGGGAACGTGGGCTTTCTAGCATAGGGGTTAAGTTGTGTTGGGGAACACTTCTTAACAATGTTTTGAATGAGCAATTAAGCAGAAACAAAACGATCTAACCAGTCGCTATTGTAATGCTTACTTGCTATAAATACAAGTATTTAGACTGATGTCATTACAGTACGCAACTGTCCAAAATCCGTCATTAATCAACAATGACGTTCTAAAAGTAGCACCTCTAAAACGCTTCTATGAAAATATGCCTGCGTGGATGCCTATAAGTCTCGAAAAAGGCAAAGGGTTGACTGAGCCACTAGAAAAGAAAAACGCGCTTACAGACGGCAGGTTGATACAATTTAATGCTGCTAAATTAGTGCGTTATCTAGTTTTTGATGTTGATGAAATGCATCCGGATGATAATGCAGACTACGAACACAACTGTTTTTACAACTGGCACGTTGCAGGTTTACCACCACCACAAATAATAATTAAAAATAAAAAAAACGGCCATTGTCAGTATTTTTATGAGCTTAAAACGCCAGTTAGTACTAGCGATAAAAGTAATCAGAAAATTGTGTTTTGGCTGCACTCAATACGCAGAGCAATGACGTTAGAGCTTAATGCTGATAGCGCATACACTCACCACATATCACGCAATCCTTTCAACCCGATTGATCAGGAAGTCTTTTATAATTTAGTCAGGCCGTATAGCCTAGATGAGCTAACAAAAAACCTTGATTTATCGACGAAATACAGCATTCAAAAACCAGATGACTATATAGGACTTGGGCGCAATAACGATACGTTCCACACTGTGCGCTTTGATGCTTACTCTTATAAAAGTCGATGCAATACAGAGCAGCAGCTCTACAGCTTCGTGTTAGGACGCTGTAGAGCAGTAAACGCTGACTTATTTGCTAATAACATGTTGCCTGAAAACGAAGTCAAGACCATTGCAAAAAGCATTTCCGAATGGACATGGAAGTATTACACAGGTAAATCACGACATATTAGTAAGAAGTTGAGTAAAGAAAAAGCAAGAATTGGTAAAAAAGGTGGAAAGGCAACAGGAGCAGCCAAGAAAAAAAATAATGCACGTAAGAGAAAAAAGGCACTTGAATTAGTTGAGCAAGGTATATCAAAAGCAGAAGTAGCACGGCAGCTCAAAATTGCACGATCAACAGTAATCAGCTGGTGCAAAGATGCTGAGAAAAAGGCGGAAAATGACGACCTTCAAAACAGCATGTTTTTTGACACACTTTTTGACTAGAAAATTCGATAACCACGGTAGTTACAGAGCAAAAAAGTGTCGTGTAAGCTATCAGATAAAGACCGTAGGTCTTCCGCATGTGCTTTGGGCGGAGCGCAATGCACATGCGGTCTCTTTTAGTGTGTTGGTATTTGTTACCTGTTTCTTCTACTTTGTTATGCTTGTACAAAATCATCCTTTGGTAATGAAAATGATATTAGAGACCTTCCTAAATTTTGTGTAAGTATTTAATCTAAACGTCAGTTACACAGAATCTGGGATGGTCTCAGAAAAAACGATGGTTCTTTTAACTATAATTGATGTTAGACAAAATATTAGTGTTTAACCTTTGGTAGATAGCTCTCTAAACCCTTATTGGGCTTGTTAAAGCTTTCAGGCTCTCGTTGTATGATATTAATCATTTCACGCTTAAATGCCTCAGTCTGCATTTTGCCGTCATAACTTAGGCTTGGATGGTTGTTATAGTCATTCATAAACTGCACGTTATCAACAATCGACTGGATAGCTGCTTGCGATAATGCACCGTCTGCACCCGTTAGCTTGTCTAATGTTTTTTTATGAAAACTCAGCTTTAAGCCTCTAAATCCCTTACCTCTCGATTTCTTTTGATACTCCACGCTAACACTATAGTTTGTATTCTCGTTAATGTCGTTGATAGCTGTTTCAATAACAAATTGTCGCAAATGACCGAACTGCTTGTATTTACCTTTGACATTCATTACATACTTAAATTCTTCAAGTGTAAACTCTTTGCTGTACTGAAACTGATTAACCCACATAACGACCAATTCATATAAACGTATTGAGTGGATACTTGATAACTCGCCGATTTCAAGCAACTTATACTTAGTAAAATTAGCTCTTAGCTGTGTCAAATAAGGCAAAATCTTTTCTGCAAAAGATAAAAAAACTTCTCCGTTATCCGGGTCATAGACAATACTACTGATAAGTCTTGTTTGAAGTATTTTGTTTTCGGGCAAGCTCATTACAATATCAACGTCATACAAACGCTTACTTGCGTTTTCCATATCACGATAGACGTTTTGCTCGTTTTTAGACTTCTTACCAAAGAACAGTGACTTTATATCATCTACAGACACTTTAAATTCAGTCTGTTTTGTTACTTCTGGTGCGTCAGGTCTACTGTCTATCTGACTAATACACGCAAGCATTAGCTCTTTGTCTGTTTTTTGCATTGTGTATGTTGCTAAAATCAGCTCGTTTGATTGAACAACTAAATTATTTTCCATTTTTAATCCTGCTCATTTACTGTTTTTTTTAAAACGTTCAAGCTATATTAGCAGAAAAAACAGTTAAATAAACAGTATTTATTATATAACTGTTTTTTCTGCTCATTTACTGTTTTTTCTGCTCATTTACTGTTTTTTCTGCTCATTTACTGTTTTTTCTGCTCATTTACTGTTTTTTCTCTTTGTAACCTATTGATTTTAAAGGTGAAAAAATGCTCTTAAACAGGAGTAAACAGGAGTAAACAGGATCAAATAAAAACCCTTAAAGAAGCGGGTAATAAATTTTTTTGTGGATAAGTAAAAAATCATCACTTAAACAACGTATCTTGCCTAAGCAAATTTTTCCTCAGTAGCGGTTTTTTTGAGGACTAGATTAAGGACTAAATCCTCGCCTAGGTGTATTAGTTCTACTCACTTGATACTGATAGGTCTCTAAACCACCCTGTAGTGCTCTGTGTTGGCTTTCAGACAGCTCTTTGCCATATTGCTCAGTAAACGTCTCTAAAGTGGCTTTAAGAGCCTCTGAGTAGGTTTTACGCTGGGTTGTTGGTAAGGAGTTGACATCACGCAATGCAAGTTTGAGTTGCTCACAGGTTTCATTTAAGGTATCTGCTAAATGTTCTTTGGCAAGCCCTCTTGCCTCAGTTGGGTAGTTATCCTGATTGATGTAATCCGTTAATTCTTCTATATAGCTGAACGATGACATGGTGTCCCGAGTCATTCTCCCTACCTCTCCTGCGCTACCGCCCAGCTCGTCGATGTTACTGGTATTCAATGCCGCTCGTTTTTGATCGAGATTGTCTCTGAAGTCTGTAAAATGCTTGATAAGCGCTAGATACTGCTGACGTTCAGCATTAGGATCACGCAACAGCTTAATAATGGCTTTGTTGTTTTCAACCAGCGTGTGATCAAAACGTTTGGCCACTTGGCGTAAGTGCGCTGTAAATTCCACTGCTTTATCATGGCTCTCAATACCATGGTGCTTTGCAAACTCGCTGAGTACGGCTACTTGTCGCTGATCAAATTTATCAGGCGTGTTCTCTGCGGTTTCTCCTTGTGCCCATCTGATTGTCATCGACTCATGATGACGTTGTAGTAAGCGCATCGCCAGATGCAGCTTCATACGTTCAACATACTCAAAGATTCTCTCATCTTCATAACGGTTTGCTCGAGTGTCTCGATCAATTTGTCTTTGCTGTCGATCAAGTCGAGCAGCTCTTGCTCGTCGTGCGTCGTCATCGAAGGGGTTGGGGACTGGTTTTGCTCGCTCTGCAATGCCTTGATGGATGCCCTGAGCGACTGATTCGCTGTTTGCAGCTCTTTTTGAGTTTGCACTAATCCACTGTTTTGAGAGATCAATGCGTTGTTGTGCTTTTTGGCTTCTTCGGTCTGTTCCATTAATCCACTTTGGTAGGTTTTCGCATCGCTCAGCTGCCCAAGCAACGCCTCGTTTTGCGTCTTCAATGCATCGGTTTGTGTCGTCAACTCGATCTGCTGTTCTGTTAGATTGTTCTGTGCAGTACGCAATGTCGTGTTCTGAGCTTTCAATAAGTTGTTTTGTGAGGTCAACTCGCTGTTTTGTGCCTCCAATGAGTCTATGTAGTCTTGCATTTTGCTCAGTTGCCCGAGTAAGTCCGTCTCTAAGTTGTTTGATTCGTCGCTCATGGTCTGCCTCCTGTTTGATATGGTTCTCAGCAACCAGTTTGTTGCGTGCTTTGATTGCTCGGTTGGTATTGCCTTTTTCGGTCATGATGCCTCGGCGCTCCATTGCCGTTGCATGAACGCCCATTTTGATGGTGGGCTGCTGATCAAGCCTCTGATCTTTATAACTGCGTGCATCCATCAATGGTAGATTATGTTGTGCTAACACCTTGTTGGCGGTATCTACCCACATCCCACGGATACGCTTAATTTCTTTCATTGATGACGGCAGACCATGCGCCTTACGTTTTTTATTAGACCACTCAAACGGGGTCTTAAGGTTTGGGTCAAATGCCAAGGTTTTATTGGGCCCAACGATGGGCGCTCGAGTGGTGACTAAAATATGCGCGTGAAAATTGCGCGGATCAGGATTTTTCTCCCCTTCGCGTAAACGCTTAGAGCTGGGTTTAGCGTCAGGATCAAAAGGCAGCTTCATCACTGGACGGTGAATACAAACATCAGCAATCACGTCCATATCATCAACCAGCTTTTGGGCAAAATCTATTGCCAGTGAATGGCGATCTTGCTCAGACAACTCATAAGGTAGATTAATCAGCCACTCACGCGCCACTCGACTGTCCGAACGAGTCTCTGCTGCCTCAGCCAAATTCCAAAGCATCTCTCTATCGACATTCACACCTAGTGCTCTTAGCGCAAATGGCAAAACGATATCACTACTCATGACGCCAGACTTTTTACTATAGTCGTGGGTCTTACCGTATTTAACATCATCGAGAATATCACCAGCACGATAGGCGGCGCATGCTACTGCCGACTGTCCCGCTTTTCGAGAAATTGCTTTAGTATCGATATGAACCATTGTCATAATAAGCGAACCTAATGTTGGGTTTTTTGCACACCACGTCTTTTGTGGTGTGCGGGGTTTGGGGTTTCCCCAACGAAGAAGGATTCAAAATTAAGATAGTAACGAAGTGGATAGATTAAATTTTGAGTCGTTGCTTCGCCCTTAGTCAGGGGGACGCAACCATTAAACAATAAAATAATATATATCGGATGTCTGATGTGGTTGTGTTAAAGCATATCATAAGTGATTGAATGATGGTGAAGTCCTTGCTAGGGTTAATGATATATTATTTATAAGGAGAGAGACTATGTCAGTTACTAATAATAAAGCGCCTGAATCTATATTTGATAAACAAGATTCTAATAAGCTGAAAGAGCGTCAACGGTTAGAAGAGTTGAAACGCCAAACTAAGATTCAGCAGGTAAAGTTAGATAAGCGACTGAACAAGCAAAAAATTCTAATGGGGGCATTTTTAGGTCAGGTATTGGCAACTAAAGGTGACGATGAACAGATGATCCGAGAATATTTTGCGATTCACTTTCCAGATTTCTTAACGAGAAAATCTGATAAGTTTTTATTCAAAAGCATGATTGAAAGTTTAGGCGGTGATATAGGTTTAGGCGATGAAGAGGATTCATTTGAGATTAAACAAAAAGAGAAGAGTCAAAAAGCTATTAATGAGGAAGTGGAAATAAAAGTTGATGCTACGGAACAGGGCCAACCGGAGAAATTCGTGAGCACGACTGATAGGGGTCCACTAGATTTTTCTTTGGGTGAGACAGATTATTCTGATCAGGGCAGTCACCAAAATTATCATCGTTAAAAGCGTGACAATAAATATGGTATCGGCTAATAAAAAATAGCCAGATGGTGACAACTGGCTATTAAGGCAATAAATATCAAGCTCTATCGGTCATAAGAGAGGCCTTTTTAATCTAAAACGATTATGCTGCTTGGTCAGTATGAGCTGTGACCAACTCTATAAAGGCGGTTTCAAGGGTGCTTAACGTATAATCATCAATCATAAGACCGTCATCTAGCTGTCGTTGCACCCAGACATAAATCGCTTCATCATTATAAAGGATAGAGTCAACACCAAGTAATGATGCCAGTTGTACGCCCTGCTGTATTTGTAAGCTGAATAACAGCTGAGAGGCTAAAGCTTTAGTCTGTTCACTAAACCAAGCGCAGCTGTTGAGCCGAGATAGATTGTTATTCATTGGTATTCTCCTGTAGATTATTGTGTATAAATAATGGATAAAATGACTTACTACAGGTCAAATTATACCTATATTTTAATCTATTGCAAGAGAAAATGACCTTCTATAGGTCTTTTTATACTTTTAAAGGTGATAATGTCTTATGAGCGAAGGTGTTCACTCAGGCGACTCACTGCTGTTCTCATTTATGATTTCATATAAATCACCAACATTGATTCTAAGATACGTGCATAAAGACTCGATGACATCTAGGTCAACTCGGGTGGCTTCTTCATGATACATGCGAGTAATGGTGCCACGATTGATGCCAGTATCCCTTGCGACATCGGCAATTTTAAGGCGTCTTTCGCCCATGATGGTCGATAAGTGACACTTCACCATAGTGATTTCCTCATTAACGATTAGTGGTTTTGATTGGTGAGCGGATTATAACGAATATGAGTGGCTAACGTATTCGTTTTAGTAGCTCGAATTGATATTCAATAGCGGCAATTTACCTATTAGTAGGCAGTTTATTATGCTGTCTTTAATGCAGGACGTCTATCATAATGGATAGACGCTAGTTAGAAAAGACGATGCTATTTTGACTATGAAGTATTGCTATTAGTAGTGATGTGATGTACATTTTAGTTATACTTATATACTTATATACTTATATACTTATATACTTATATACTTATATACTTATATACTTATATACTTATATACTTATATACTTAATGCGTGCTACAGGGATCTGTATTTATGAAAGTAATCGCGGTATTAAATCAAAAAGGTGGCAGCGGCAAGACTACCATCGCAACGCATCTGGCTCGTGGCTTACAGTTGAAAGGCCATAGTGTTCTGCTAGTAGATAGCGATCAGCAGGGCAGTGCGCGTGACTGGAGAGCGGTTGATGAAGACAATCCGGTACCAGTGATCGGGCTCGACAGACCAACACTTGATAAAGATTTAAAAAGCGTCTCTGATAAAGATTATGTGGTGATCGATGGATCGCCGCAAGCTACTAGTCTGGCTATTTCTGCTATAAAAGCGGCTGATTTTATATTGATTCCAGTGCAGCCGAGCCCCTATGATATCTGGGCAACCAGCGATTTGGTTGATTTAGTGCAGCAGCGTATTGAGATGATGGATGGCCAACTAAAGGCAGCCTTTGTCGTCTCACGCGCCATTCAAAATACCAATATTGGTAAAGAGGTTGCAACCGCGCTGCTTGATTATAATCTTCCGGTATTAGAGACCAGAGTGATGCAGCGAGTTGCTTATCCTAATAGTGCTGCCCTTGGTAAGACAGTATTTGATACCGAATCGCCTAGTAGCAATGCGTTACAAGAGATAACCGCATTGGTCAGTGAGATTCAAATATTTTTTGGTGAGGAGTAAGTCATGAGTTTATCAGCAGGTCGTCCTAGTAAGAACGTTAAGGATCAATTGGCTTTATCGGATGTGACGGACAGTCCCAAAAAGACGGTACGTGTGAATTTTAATTTAGATGGAGATAAACACATTGCGCTCAAGCGGTACGCGCTTGAAAGCCGAAAAACGGTGACTGAGTTGTTGACTGAAATGATTGAGGAAAAATTGGTTGAGCGATAGGTATAAAAAATTCGTTTTTCTATACCTATAAAAAGGATATGTATAAAAAACTCAAAAAATTATACATATCGTCGAACGCTGTGCACCTTACTAGTATCATCAGATGCTTGTTTTCTTAAGACAGACGCAGAAGCAAGCTGTAAAGAAAATGCCCATGGCAAAACAAGCACTGTTTCCTATATCAGCACCATATAATAGAACCAAAAACGGTTAGCAGTGCTAAGGTATATTGCCCTTAATCAAAGCGTACTCAATAACGATTTAAGTTACACAAAACATAAGGGGCTTCTAGCCCCATCATTATTCCTATAGGATTTTTTATCATGACAAGTACCCAACAACGTGCGGAACTGCATCGACAAATTTGGCAAATTGCAAACGAGGTTCGTGGTTCAGTCGATGGGTGGGATTTTAAACAGTATGTGTTGGGGACTTTGTTCTACCGCTTTATCAGTGAGAACTTCTCTAGTTATATTGAGGCGGGTGATGAGAGCGTTAATTATGCCGCACTTCCTGATGAAGTGATTAATGTTGATATTAAAGACGATGCGATTAAGACCAAGGGTTATTTCATATACCCAAGTCAGCTGTTTGCTAATGTGGCTGCCAACGCGCATAGAAATGAGAACTTAAATACGGATTTGGCTGCTATCTTTAAAGAGATTGAAAGCTCGGCCAATGGCTACCCGTCTGAGCCTGATATTAAGGGTCTGTTTGCGGATTTTGATACCACCAGTAACCGATTAGGTAATACGGTCGCGGATAAAAACACTCGTTTAGCTGCGGTCCTTAAAGGGGTAGCGGGCCTTAAACTGCATCAGTTTGAGGACAGTGAGATTGATCTATTTGGCGATGCTTATGAGTATCTGATCTCAAACTATGCGGCCAATGCGGGTAAATCAGGTGGTGAGTTCTTTACACCCCAAAGCGTGTCTAAACTGATTGCTCAAATTGCGATGCATAAACAAGAGACAGTTAACAAAATCTACGATCCAGCTGCAGGCTCTGGCTCTTTATTGCTGCAAGCTAAAAAGCACTTTGATAATCACATCATTGAAGAGGGTTTTTTTGGTCAAGAGATTAACCACACCACCTATAACCTTGCACGTATGAATATGTTTTTACATAACGTGAACTACGACAAATTTAATATCAA
Organism: Psychrobacter sp. AOP5-GZ1-6; assembly: GCF_052376345.1. Classification (NCBI taxonomy): domain Bacteria; kingdom Pseudomonadati; phylum Pseudomonadota; class Gammaproteobacteria; order Moraxellales; family Moraxellaceae; genus Psychrobacter; species Psychrobacter sp. AOP5-GZ1-6. Next base: position 12,797 of record NZ_JBQSVP010000047.1, read on the forward strand.
GCTGGGTAATACACTGCTAGATCCGCATTTTGGGGAGGATAGACCCTTTGATGCGATTGTCTCGAATCCGCCGTATTCAGTGAAGTGGATTGGTAGTGATGATCCGACGTTAATTAATGATGAGCGTTTTGCGCCAGCGGGGGTATTAGCCCCTAAATCAAAGGCGGACTTTGCTTTTGTGCTTCATGCATTAAATTACTTATCGAGTAAGGGCCGCGCCGCTATTGTTTGCTTCCCTGGAATATTCTATCGCGGCGGTGCTGAACAAAAGATCCGTCAGTATTTGGTAGATAATAACTATGTAGAGACAGTGATTTCCTTAGCACCCAACTTATTCTTTGGAACCAGTATCTCGGTCAACATACTAGTTTTATCAAAGCACAAGACAGAGGGTAAGACGCAGTTTATTGATGCCAGTAAGCTGTTTAAGTCAGAGACGAATACTAACGTACTGACTGATGCGCATATCGAGCAGATCATGACGTTGTTTGATACTAAAGAAGATACCGATTATTTGTCTGCAAGCGTTGATAACAGCGCTATTGCTAAAAATGACTATAACTTATCGGTAAGTGCTTACGTAGAGGCAGAAGATACGCGTGAGATTATTGATATTAAAACTTTAAATAGCGAACTTGAAACGACAGTCGCTAAGATTGATAAGCTTCGTGCTGATATCGATAAAATCGTTGCGGAGATTGAGGCATGAGTCAGTTAGGTTATATGGAGAAGCTACTTGATGGGGTTGAGGTTGAGTGGAAATTTTTGGATGACATTGCAATAAAGATTTCATCAGGTGGAACACCTAGTACGGGTGTGGCAGAATATTACGACGGTAATATTCCGTGGCTACGAACACAGGAGGTAGATTTTGACGAGATTTGGGATACAGGTGTAAAAATTACGGAATCTGGGTTAAAAAATTCTAGTGCAAAGTGGATACCGGAGAACTGCATAATTATTGCTATGTATGGTGCGACGGTTGGAAAGATTGGTATTAATAAAGTTCCCATGACTACTAATCAAGCTTGTGCGAACATTCATATTGATGAAAAAGTAGCGCATTACCGTTATGTATTTCACTTTTTGTACAGTCAATATGAGTACATTAAGTCGCTTGGTACAGGTTCTCAGACTAATATAAATGCAGGGATTGTGAAGAAGCTAAAAATCCCTATCCCACCCCTTAACGTCCAAGCCGAAATCGTCCGAATTTTAGACACATTTACAGAACTTACAGCAGAACTTACAGCAGAACTTACAGCGCGTCAGCAGCAGTATGCGTACTATCGTGAGCAGTTGCTGACGTTTGAAGAGGATGATATTGAGTGGAGAGAACTAGCAAAAGTTTGTCGTTTTATAAATGGTAGAGCTTACAAGAGGTCTGAGTTACTAGAAAAAGGTAAGTATCCTGTTTTAAGAGTAGGTAATTTCTTCACCAATAATAATTGGTATTACTCAGACCTTGAATTAAATGAAGAAAAATACTGTGATAATGGAGATTTATTATATGCATGGTCTGCCTCATTTGGACCTAGAATATGGGAAGGTAGCAAAGCTATTTATCATTACCATATTTGGAAGGTTATCCCTAAAACAGAAATAGTTTCGAAAGAATATCTCTTTTATTTGCTAGATTGGGATACTGAGGCACTTAAAGCAGAACATGCTACAGGCTCAACAATGATGCACATCGGGAAAGGGTTGATTGAAAAAAGGAAGCTTCCCATTCCATCCTTAAGCGTACAGGCTGAAATCGTCCGAATGTTAGACACATTTAAAGAGCTTACCGTAGAGCTTACCGTAGAGCTTACAGCACGTCAGCAGCAATATGAGTATTACCGTGACCTGCTGTTAAGCTTCCCTAAGCCTGAGGTAGTAGCTCATGACTGACCAAACAAAAACGATTGCTGAATCGAATAATTTTATCGTTTTAAATAAATATACCAAGTGTGATCAGCCTGATGGGGGGTATCAGACTGAAGACGATTTAGAGCGTGAACTACTCAAAGACTTACAAAACCAGGGATATGAGTTTGTCCCTGGTTTAAACTCGCCTGAAACGATGCTCGCTAACGTACGTGTACAGTTGCAGATCTTAAATGAGGTGCAGTTTACAGATGCTGAGTGGCAGCGCTTTGTAATGGAGTATCTTGATAATCCGAGTGATAACATCACTGACAAAGCTCGAAAGATTCATGATGACCACATCTATGACTTCACCTTTGATGATGGACACCTGCAGAACATTGCACTACTGGACAAAAAAAACATCCCACGTAACAAAGTACAGGTCATTAAACAGTTTGCTCAAAAGGGCACACAAGCCAATCGCTACGATGTGACTATTTTGGTCAATGGCTTGCCGCTTGTGCAAATTGAGCTTAAAAAACGTGGTATCGCCATTCGCGAAGCATTTAACCAAGTACATCGTTATAGCAAAGAGAGTTTTAACTCCGATAACTCCTTATATAAATACCTACAGCTGTTTGTGATCTCAAATGGCACCGATACCCGCTATTTCGCCAATACCACCAAGCGAAATAAAAACAGCTTTGATTTCACCATGAACTGGGCGAGATCAGATAACACCCTAATCAAAGATCTAAAAGATTTTACCGCGACCTTCTTTCAAAAAAACACCCTATTAAACGTGCTGATGCATTACACCGTCTTTGATGTGAGTAATACCTCATTGGTGATGCGACCGTATCAGATTGCTGCTACTGAGCGCATCTTATGGAAGATAAACAGTGCTTATCAAGCCAAGAAGTGGAGCACTCTTGAGAGTGGCGGCTATATTTGGCATACCACAGGCTCAGGTAAGACTTTAACCAGCTTTAAAGCTGCCCGCTTAGCAACGTCGCTACCTTTTATTGATAAGGTGTTTTTTGTGGTGGATCGTAAGGATCTTGATTATCAAACCATGAAAGAGTACCAGCGCTTCTCCCCTGATAGCGTTAACGGCTCTGACAGTACCGCAGGACTCAAGCGTAACCTTGAAAAAGACGATAATAAAATTGTTGTCACTACCATTCAAAAGCTAAATAACCTGATCAAAGGTGAGGCTGACTTACCCATTTATCATAAACAAGTGGTGTTTATCTTTGATGAGGCACACCGTAGCCAGTTTGGTGAAGCACAAAAGAACTTAAAGAAGAAGTTTAAAAAATACTACCAGTTTGGTTTTACAGGCACTCCTATCTTCCCAGAAAACGCTTTGGGTGCAGAGACGACTGCCAGTGTCTTTGGCCATGAACTGCATTCATACGTTATCACTGATGCCATTCGTGATGAGAAGGTCTTGAAGTTTAAGGTGGACTACAATGACGTACGCCCACAGTTTCAAGCCATTGAAAGCGAGCAAGATGAGAAGAAACTCACAGCTGCTGAAAACAAGCAGCTGTTATTACACCCTGATCGTATTGAAGAGATATCAAAGTACGTTTTAAAAAGCTTTAGGCAAAAAACCCATCGCTTAAAAGGAAGTGGTGAAGGCTTTAATGCCATGTTTGCCGTCAGTAGTGTGGATGCGGCAAAGGCTTACTATGAAGCCTTGAGTCAGCTACAAAAGGACAGCGAGAGACCCTTAAAGATTGCCACTATCTTTTCTTATGCTGCCAATGAAGAACAAGACGCAATCGGTGACATTGCTGACGAAGGTTTTGAGCCTACCGCCATGAATAGCAGTGCCAAAGAGTTTTTAAGCCGTGCTATTCATGATTACAACGAGATGTTTAAGACCAATTACGGCGTAGACAGTAAGTCTTTTCAAAACTACTACCGTGATCTTGCAGGACGCGTTATTAAGCAGGATGTGGACTTACTGATTGTTGTCGGTATGTTCCTCACAGGTTTTGATGCGCCGACCTTAAACACGCTCTATGTTGATAAAAACCTTCGCTATCACGGTCTGATGCAGGCGTTCTCAAGGACTAACCGCATTTATGATGCCACTAAGACCTTTGGTAACATCGTGACGTTTCGTGACTTAGAGCAAGCGACCATTGATGCCATCACTTTGTTCGGGGATAGAAACACTAAGAACGTCGTGTTAGAAAAAAGCTATAGGGAGTATCTGGAAGGCTTTACCGATATTGCGACAGGCAAAGCACGACGTGGTTACTTGGAAGTAGTCAAAGAGCTGCAACAACGCTTCCCTAACCCTGATGAGATCGTCAAAGAGGCAGACAAAAAGGACTTTGCTAAGTTATTTGGTGAGTATTTACGTGTCGAGAACATCTTACAAAACTATGATGAGTTCGCGAGCCTAAAAGCGCTTCAAAGCATAGATATTACTGATACTGAAGCAGTTGAGACATTCAAAGCTGAGCACTATTTGACGGATGAAGATCTTGCTGCCATGCAAAGCATCGATGTACCCGCTGAACGAGAAGTACAAGACTATCGGTCAACGTATAACGACATACGTGATTGGCTGCGCCGTGAAAGATCAGCCAAGGATCAAAGCGAGTCCTCGCTTGACTGGGATGAAGTGGTTTTTGAGGTGGATCTTCTTAAGTCTCAAGAGATTAACCTTGATTACATCCTTGAGCTGATTTTTGAGCATAACAAGAATACCAAGGACAAGTCCGCCTTGGTTGAAGAGGTGCGCCGAGTGATTCGAGCAAGCCTTGGTAATCGCGCTAAAGAAAGCCTGGTGGTAGATTTCATCAATAAAACCAACCTGGATAACATCCCTGATAAATCCAGCATTATTGAGGCCTTCTTTAATTTTGCTCAAATAGAACAGCAGCGTGAAGCCCAAGATATGATTAATGCTGAAAATCTTAATGAAGAGGCAGCGAAGCGTTATATAACCGCATCTTTAAAGCGTGAGTACGCCAGTGAGAATGGTACGGAGCTAAATGAGGTCCTACCTAAGCTAAGTCCTCTTAATCCACAGTACTTAACTAAAAAACAAATCGTCTTTCAGAAAATATCGGCTTTTGTAGAGAAGTTTAAAGGTGTGGGTGGGAAGGTTTAGCATTAATTGCTATTGAGAAGCACTTTTCTGAATATTCTGCATTCGGAACAAGAATAATGACGACAAATCAATGTTGAAAAATAATATTTGATAAAGTTAAAAAAAGAAAACCCTGCACAAGGGCAGGGTTTTCGCATCTGTCTAGGGGGGAGGTGTTAACCTACGATACCCCTAGCTCACAATTTAATTATAAGGCTTTGTAGGTATGAATTCAACTGTTAACGGTGAAAGGGTAAAAAGTACGCTATCTTCACCCAGACTATCTACTTACGAAAAAGAAGTTTCTGACCTAGATAGCGCTTTAGAATTGTATCTATGGAATGCAAATGTATCAGGCGCTTTTTTACCTTGCCTACATATTTGTGAGGTGACTATTAGAAATGCGGTCTCAGAGGTGTTGTTTAAGCTACATAGTAACCAGTGGCCTTGGAATAAGGGTTTTATAAATACTTTGCCTAATCCTGCAAGAATAAACCTACAGCAAGCAAGCACCAAGTCATCTGATGTCAATAAGGTCATACCTGAGCTAAACTTTGTATTTTGGCAAAAAATGTTTACCAGTCGTCATGATGATCAGTTGTGGCTTCCGTATTTTAGAACTGTTTTTCCTAATGCTAATACCAATATTACGGTAAAAGCGTTAAGAGGTGAGGTTTATAATGATCTCGAGAGGATTCGGAAATTAAGAAATCGTATAGCTCACCATGAGCCAGTATTTAGTAGAAAGCTTGATGAAGATTATCAGGCAATCATAAAAATAATCGGATATAGATGTAATGATACAGCTGAATGGTTGAACTTAAACCAGAGTGTAGGCTCGATGTTGAGCAAAAAGCCTTAAAAGAGGGGACTTTCCTAAACTTTGTGTAACTTCTTATACCCTATTAGCAAATAGAAGTTACACAAAATCCAGGATGGGCTCCTTAGCTGAGCAAGGCACACTTAATATAGGGGCTGAATATCAAGACTATACGCTTGATGACACGTGGGCAGCATCTGGCAACGGTATGATGTCGCCGAACAAATTTCAAAATATCAACAATGGTCAACGTCAGCGTATCGGCATCTATGGCGAATGGGAAAAAGACATCTCTCCTGAATGGACAACTCAGCTTGGTACCCGCTACGAAAACGTACGTACCAGTGCTGATGAAGTACATGGCTATCAAGTCGGTGGTCAAAACAATATGACCAATCAGTTGCAAGATAGCGCTAACTTTAATGCCAGCGACCGTAGTACCACTGACCACAACATCGACGTAACCGCGATCGCCCGCTACAACATTGATGCACAAAAAACCTTAGAACTGGGGCTGTCGCATAAAGAACGCACACCCAGCCTCTATGAACGCTATACGTGGTCGACATGGCCCATGGCGGCTGTCATGAATAATACTGTTGGAGATGGCAATGGCTATTTTGGTGATCCCAATCTGAGTCCTGAAAAATCAAATACCCTATCAGCTACCTTAGACTGGCGCGCTGATGATGACAGCTGGGGTATTAAAGCCACACCTTATTATTCATATATTGATGACTATGTTGATGCCGTACAGTGGAATCGTATGACCAATACAGCGGCGGGTAATCAAACAACTAATCAATATAACGTACTGCGCTATACCAACCAAGATGCTGAGATATATGGCATAGATATCTCAGCCAATCAGGATTTGGCAGCAAATGCTTGGGGGTACTGGGATATAGTAGGCTCTTTAAGCTATACCAAAGGGGAAAATAAAGACAGCGGCTCAGACTTATATAACATCATGCCATTTAATGGCAGTGTCGCCCTGAATCGGGAAAATAACGGTTGGACAAACCAAATCGAAGTGGTGGGTGTCGCGGCTAAAAAGGATGTATCCACCCCTCGCAACGAAATTAAAACCGCGGGTTATGGTCTCTTAAACCTCAGTACGGGCTATCAGTTTAAAGAGGTCGCAATTGAGGCTGGTATCGATAACGTATTTGATAAAAACTATGCATTACCTCTAGGGGGCGCATACATGGGTCAAGGTAGAACCATGTCTATGAATAAGGAGATAAATGGCAGCTCTAACTGGGGCACATCTGTCCCTAGCGCGGGTCGCTCGTTCTATATAGGTGTCAACTATAAGTTTTAGTTATCATTAAGATAGCTTGTTCACTTTGTTTTTTATACCATTTCCAAAAATGAGAATAACAAAGAAAACTTGTGTGATATGACCACTAACAGGTTTAATAAGTCACACAAGGCTAATCGTATTTTTGGATTTGGTATTATTTTATGGAACCATCTTTAAGACTATAGTATTGTTCACTGCGACAGTTTATATAAGATTTTGGGACTGTTCTAGATAAGTAAAATTATTTAGGCTAGCACTATGAGAAAAAGTAAACTAAATTGGTATAAACAATGAACCGCCCCGACTATATAGGAGTCTGGTTTACTTGAGTCAGGCAGCAATACCTGACAGGATTAAATTATCATAATACCGCTTTTCAAACTCAAAGGGTGACACATAGCTAATCGTGCTATGCAAACGGGTTTTGTTAAACCAGTCCACCCACTCAAGGGTTGCCAGTTCAACATCATTAACGCTCGTCCAGTTCTCCTTTAAATAGTCAATTACCTCAGATTTATAGAGTCCATTGACCGTTTCAGCCAATGCATTGTCGTATAGTTAGCTGAATGTAAAACTGTTATGGATTTAAACGCGCTACTGGTATAAATTTTACTTGCGTGCTGCGTTCCCAGAGGCTGCGCAAAATTCATCCCAGTAGCGCTATGACATTTTTAGAGTATATCGACTATAAGAGTCACCTGTGATACCAACAGAGGCAATCACGCCAGAGTCCGTCATCCTAGAAGTATAACGAATGAATAAGTACTGAGTTCCGCGATCACCGTGATCGGTTCGATTATCGCGATACTATGGAATTACTTTTATAATCTGTTATTCGAATACGGCATAGTGAATCTACGAAGAAAAGTAAATAAGGATGTTACATGCTTTGTTTATTTGAAGGTGGTCTACTGTTATTGTTCTTTCCAATGATTGCGTGGTATTTAAGCATTAGCTTATGGGACGCGTTTATGATGGGTATCTCTTATAAGCTGTCCAAATTTATTATGTCCCTACAGAGCGACTTATACTCACCTTTTACGACGCCCGCCAATACACTTTCATAACCATATCTTGGCGAGATAAATCAAACTTAGTCTTTAATTGGCGCCTTAATACTTTGGCATCAGCTGCGCTAAGCGCGCCCCAAACCTTCTCTATAAGAATAGAGCCGTCTTCTAAACGTGTATCTATAGCTGAGACAATAGCATCAGGAAGATCAATAGAAGGTGTATTCAAAATATGTACTATATTATCTTGTTTAAAATTATCAATCTGTGCCAATGTCTGACTTAATTCGATATCTTGTAGATAAGCCGTATCTGCATCATCATTAGTGACGACAATAACGATTGGCGCTATCGTATTTTGCCAATTTTCTATTAAATTAGCGACTGTTGGTATAGACGTTTCGTCACAAATAAGCAGACACTGACCCTCATTTAAATGTGCAATTTTTTCTGGATAATCGCGTACACTTTTAAGTTGTGTTCCTGCTTGAACCGCTCTCGCCCAATTACCACCAGGTGTATCACCATGAATATAAGTATCCACCCAGCCTTGTACTTGCTGAGTTTCTGCGTCTTGCCATGCTTTTCGCAAGGTATAATAGCGCTGTAATTTCTCCGGAGCGTTATCAGGGGCGTTGGCAGATTCACTACTGATTGATATGCCACTATTCATTTCAAACAGATAAGCATATCCTGCATGATTCAGTGGCGAATCAGCAGGCGCAGTTACGACCAATCGATACATATTTGGACTGGCGTAATAACTATCAATCACAGTGAAATAACGCACTTGCTGTTTTATCGCAAGCTTGCCAAGTTTCTTTGAAGCCACCTGCAAGAGGTTGATATATTGCGACTTCAAAGTAACCGTTTCATCAATCACATTTTCAAATTCAATAAAGAATTGCTTGACCACATCAGGCAACGATTCAGCTTTATGACTTGGTAGACTTTCTGAGTTTTGAGCTGCTGCTTCGAGCAATAATCCATCGCTATAAACCTCTGCCACCACAACCGCTACATCATTACTGAGCTTAGTGTCAGCAAATGCCTCCACAAACATAGCCAGCTCATCTTGGTGTTCATCATTGACATGGTTTATGAACTTTATTTTAGCCGCCACGGGTAATGGCACTTTGTCTGTATAATGTTGATCAAAAACTTGGGACATAATGCACCCTTTATAAAAAATTAGTTTTATAAAAAAGACAAGGCGCTTGATCCACTCAATGCGCCTCATTTATTAGGCTTGTAACCTAACAAGCCATAACTATTTCTAAAATTTAGCAGTCGCTGGTACTGACATAAAAAGTAACGATAAAACAGAATAGCATAGCGGAGAGAGTCGGAAATGCGAGGATTGATTGGAGGTATTATTAATCAAATGAGAATTACTTAAAGCCATAGTAGATAACCCATTGGGTTTGTTGATGGTTTTAAAAACAGATCACGATTAAACGGAAACGACTCTGGCTTCATCTAGTGAAGTCAGAGC
>NZ_JBQSVP010000048.1:0-22026 GCF_052376345.1 Psychrobacter sp. AOP5-GZ1-6
GGCAAAAATGATTCTATGGTTTTAATACTGTATATATTATATACCATTACCACATGGTTTTTTTGGACAACTTGATTATGAGATTTTTGATTATAGCCAGTCATCCCCCCTCACTACTAAACTTTCGGGGTGAATTAATTGCTGCGATCAATCAGGCTGGATTTGATATTGATATTGCTGCTCCAGAGTTTAAGAGCTATCCAGAAGAACGAAGGCAGCTGGAAGCATTGGGTTATACGGTTCATGATATTCCAATGCAGCGCACTGGTACAAACCCTATAGCAGATAGTCAGACTATGTTTGCGTTATACCGTTTAATGAAACAGATCAAACCTGACTATGTGATGGGATATACCATCAAGCCAGTTATCTATGGGTTACTAGCAGCTAAGTTGGCTGGTGTTCCTCATCGTTATGCTTTGATTACAGGTTTGGGCTACGCATTTCAAGGGGCGGATGAGAGTACGTATCATAGAACCAATTTACAGAAGCTAATGCATAAGCTTTATGCCATGTCGTTAAGATCAGCGCATAAGGTGCTTTTCCAAAACCCAGATGATGAAGCTTTATTTAAATCGATGAAGATATTGCAGTCTGCCACTCCGACTAAGGTAGTAAATGGTTCTGGTGTCGATGTGTCAGAATACAAAGTCATGCCTTTTCCAAGTGATAATGCTGTACCAGCACCCAGTTTTTTATTGATTGCACGTTTGCTAGGTGCCAAAGGTGTGAGAGAGTATGCCAAGGCGGCTGGAGTGATTAAGTCAAAATATCCGCAAGCCCAGTTCAATTTGGTGGGTTGGATTGATGACAATCCTGACGCTATCAATCAGCATGAACTGGACAGTTGGATTGATGATGGTCGGTTTGAGTTTTGGGGCAAGCTGAGCGATGTTAAGCCTGCCATTGAGGCCAGTTCTATTTATGTTTTACCTTCCTATAGAGAAGGAACCCCGCGTACGGTATTAGAAGCGATGGGGCGACCCATTATTACGACAGATGCACCGGGTTGCCGTGAGACCGTCAGGAGTGATTATAATGGCTATTTAGTGCCAGTTAAAGCAGTCGATGAACTGGCTGCTGCTATGGAGCGTTTTATACTTAATCCAGAAATGATCATTAGTATGGGTGCAGCATCACGTCAGTTGGCAGAAGAAAAATTTGATGTAAATAGTGTCAATAAAATTATGCTACAAGAAATGGGTTTATAGGAGCTAATAATGATTAAACGTCTATTCGATATCACCGCCGCGACTACCGCGTTAATAGTGTTATCTCCTGTATATGCCATTACTGCTTACAAGGTGAAAAAAAACCTTGGCTCACCAGTGCTGTTTCGTCAAACGCGCCCTGGACTAAATGGTAAGCCATTTGAAATGATTAAGTTTCGCTCCATGAAAGATGAGATAGATGCTGCAGGTAACCCTTTAGAAGATAGTGAGCGCCTGACTACATTTGGCAAAAAGTTGCGCAATACCAGTCTTGATGAGTTACCAGAGCTATGGAATGTGATTAAAGGTGATATGAGCCTAGTCGGGCCACGTCCGTTATTGATGGAATATTTGCCCTTGTATAACGCTGAGCAAAACCGTCGACACTTATCTCGTCCAGGTATTACTGGTTATGCACAAGTAAATGGTCGTAATGCTATTAGTTGGGATGAAAAATTTAAGCTCGATACATGGTATGTGGAGAACCAATCGCTATGGTTAGACGTAAAAATACTGTTCAAAACAGTTAAAAAAGTCATCATAAAAGATGGTATCAGCGCCGATGGCGAAGCGACTATGCCCAAGTTTACAGGTTCTGCAAACCAGATAAGTCATAAATAATACTATGAACAGAATCTTTGCCGTCTATGGGGCAGCGGGCTGTGGCCGTAGTTTGATGCCGATAGCTGCTGAACAGTTAAAGCGACTAGATATCGATAGCCAAGTAGTATTTATTGATGATTCGTTAGATAAAGAAAGCGACATTAATAATCATCTAGCCATGAATTACGAGGCTTTCAAAGCATTGAATTTTCTCCATAAGTTTGTACTCATTGCTATTTCTGATAGTGATATTCGCCAAAAGATTGCAGGTAATTTACTAACAGATGGGATATCACTATGGTCAGTACAAGACAGTACGACCTTAATCATGGATGAAGTGATTATTGGCGGGGGTGCGGCCATTAGCCCGTTCGTGACGATAGCTTCAAATGTGACTATTGGTAAGTGTTTTCATGCCAATCTTTATAGTTATGTAGAGCACGACTGCATCATTGGTGACTATGTCACATTTGCCCCTCGGGTCAACTGTAACGGGAATATTCATATTCATGACCATGCGTATATTGGTGCTGGTGCCATTATTAAGCAAGGCACACCTGACAAGCCTTTGATTATTGGTAAAGGCGCTGTTGTGGGTATGGGCGCAGTCGTAACCAAAGACGTTCCTGCTGGAGCGGTAGTAGTAGGTAACCCTGCTAGGCCGCTACACAAAAATTAAATAGTATATCGTCAGCCATAGTCAGTGAATCATCTGAATCTGCATAAATTATGCATATTTATAGTCAATGTAATTCAAAAAACCCTATATTTATCAGCTCATCCATTTATCATTAAAATAACCAGTGAGGCGTATATGCTAAACACCCCTTTTTCCCCATGGCCAAGTTTTACTCAGCAAGAAGCTGATGCAGTTAGCCAAGTGCTGTTATCTAACAAAGTGAATTATTGGACAGGTACCGAGAGTCGTGAATTTGAAAAAGAGTTTGCTTCTTGGTCAGATAGCGGTTACGCCATTGCTGTTGGTAATGGTACGCTAGCGTTAGATTTGTCATTGCAGGCACTCGACCTTAAAGCAGGCGATGAAGTGGTTGTCACGCCGCGTACCTTTATTGCCAGTATTTCTTGTGTGATTAATGCTGGTGCAACGCCTATATTTGCTGATATCGATGAAGCGACAGGCAATATCACTGCCGAATCGATTAGTGCTGTACTTACTAAAAACACTCGAGCCATCATATGTGTGCACTTGGCAGGCTGGCCATGTGATATGGACAGTATTATGGCTTTAGCTGAGGCGCATGATTTATATGTCATCGAGGACTGCGCTCAGGCACACGGGGCGCATTATAAAGGTCGAAGCGTGGGCAGTATTGGTCATATTGGCGCATGGAGCTTTTGCCAAGATAAAGTGATGACCACAGGTGGTGAGGGCGGTATGGTCACTACCAATGATGAGCAACTATGGCGAAAAATGTGGGCATATAAGGATCATGGTAAAAGTTACGCCGCTGTCTATGAGACAGAGCATGCGCCCGGATATCGTTGGTTGCATGAGAGCTTTGGTACCAATTGGCGAATGACCGAAATGCAGTCTGCTATAGGTCGTATCCAGCTAGAGCGAATGAGTGATTGGACAGCTAAGCGTACGGCTAATGCCCACATGATATTAGAGACCTGTGCAAAGTGGGCAGAAGAGGGCTACTTGGTCGTACCTAAGTTAGAAGAGTCCCCGCAGTATTCAGATTCTAATCATGCATATTATAAGTTATACGTATATGTGCAGCCAGATAACCTACCTGAGGAGTGGTCGCGAGATCGCATCATTCAAGAGATTAATGAGAAAGGTGTACCTTGCTTTTCTGGTACCGCTTCAGAAGTATACTTAGAAAAAGCATTTGACGATACAGGGTTACGTCCAGCGACTAGATTGCCAGTGGCAAAGCAATTAGGGGAGACCAGCTTGATGTTTTTGGTACATCCGACACTCACCACGGCGGAAGTTACACAAACCATCGAAGCAATCGATGAGGTGTTTGGATCAATTGCTAAATGACAACATATAGGAAGTCACTCAGATGTTAATTGAGCTTTGATAACAAAGCTCTAAATATTTATATAAGCATTCAAGTATGTAAGCATTCAAATATTATGCCACGCTAGGATTTTTAGCCGTAGGCAGGTACAATATCAGTATCAATCATACCTTGATTAAGGATAAGACAGGCAGGCAAGCAATTGCGGCGCTGTCTTTATTTTTTTATTGTACCCTCTATTGGAGCTCCTATGTCTATTGCGCCTACTACCCAAGAGTCAGCCACTGTTTTGGACGGCAAAGCACTTGCAAAACAAATAGAACAACAACTACGCACGCGCGTGGATGCTATCAAGGATAAGACTGGACGTACACCAAGCTTGGCGACCATATTGGTTGGTGCAGACCCTGCTTCTGCGACTTATGTGCGTATGAAAGGCAATGCCTGTAAGCGTGTAGGTATGGACTCTATCAAGGTTGAAATGCCAACTGAGACCACCACTGAGCAGCTCATGGCAAAGATAGATGAGCTAAATAATAATCCAGACGTACATGGTATTTTGCTACAGCATCCGGTACCTGCACATATCGATGAGCGTGCTTGTTTTGAACAAATTGACTTAGCAAAAGACGTAGATGGTGTTACTTGTCTCGGTTTTGGTCGCATGGGTATGCAGCAGTCAGCCTATGGATCGTGTACACCGCAGGGTATCATGCACTTATTAGAGCATTACGATATTGAGCTGTCAGGAAAAGAAGCAGTCGTCGTAGGTCGTAGCGCAATTTTGGGAAAACCAATGGCGATGATGCTATTGAATGCTAACTGTACAGTGACCATTTGCCATTCAAGAACTCAAGACTTGGCGTCGCATATCAAACGCGCCGATATCGTGGTTGGTGCTGTAGGTGTGCCTGAGCTGATTAAGGCAGAGTGGATCAAAGCAGGTGCCGTCGTCGTCGATGCAGGGTTCCATCCTACTGAAAATGGCGGTGTGGGTGATATCGAGTTACAAGGTGTTGAAAAAATCGCCAGTGCTTATACACCAGTGCCAGGAGGCGTTGGACCAATGACCATCAATACATTGATTCGCCAAACGGTTGATGCTGCTGAAAAATCAGCAGGGCTAGATCATGGTATCGCTAGCGAATAGCATTGTCATTTGAGCACTAATTGTCTATAGATAAGGTGTCTGATGCCACAGGTATCAAGCAATCGTCATATCGTCCAATTTTATAGGTGCTAACATGGCTAAAGAAGACGTAGGTATTCATGAAAAGCTACAGCGTATTGGTAGAGAGTTCGTCGATGTTTGTCATTACGTGATCTTATTTTTAATCAGTGTGGTGGTGGTATGGACGGCGGGCAAAGAGTTTGTAGGTATTGTCCAAAAAGGCTCAGCAGATTTAAAAGACATCTTGATGTTATTTATTTATCTTGAACTGTTGGCCATGATAGGTATCTATTTTAAGACGCATCGTTTGCCAGTCCAGTTTTTGATATTTATTGCTATAACCGCTTTATCACGACATTTAGTGGTTGATGTACAAGCGGTTTCAGACTATTTTCACCTGTGGCTGCTAGCGACGATTTCTGTAGCAATCATGCTATTGAGCGGTGCGATTGTCGTGCTGACTTGGACAGCCAAAACGTTCGGTCGCCCAGAAGACAATTTAGATCAGCAACATGCAAATCTTACGGTCAAGGCGCTTTTACCTGATACCACACAGGTGGCAGATAGCCATACTAAGCATCGACGTGAGTGACCTTATAAGTATATAGAGTTAAAAAAAGCTACCAACGGGTAGCTTTTTTTGTGCAAAGTGAGAATGATTTATTATATAGCAGTGACTATAGCCATTTTAGCCGTTTAAAATTGTAATATAGGTAGCCACATAAGGAACCAATAAATAGCATAATCACAAGATAAGAGTACTTCCAATGTAATTCAGGCATAAAATCAAAATTCATCCCATAAATACCAGCAATGGCGGTTGGTACGGCCAAGATACCTGCCCACGCTGCAAGCTTACGCACTACTTCATTCTGTCCCATATTGACCATTGCCATATAGGTATTCATGACCACACTTAGCATCTCATTAAGCCCATTAATAGCATCAAGAGAGTGTAATAGATGGTCATTGACATCGCGAAAGTAGGGTTTGGCTGCTTGAGAGAATATAGAAGCCATTTCGCTTTTTTTATGATTGATAAAAAAACTACAGATATCTTGTACAGGCAAGATAATAGCGCGCATATGAACCAGTTGTGACTTTAGTTCATAGAGGTTTTTTAACGTAGTTTTGTCAAACTCAGAGGTAAATACATAGCGCTCTTGCTCACGTAGATATCGTCCCAAGCGGTCGGTAACCGGCATATAGTTATCCACGATAAAATCGAGAATGGCATGCAGCACAAATATCGGGCCCATACGCAGCTTTTCAGGGCGACGATGACAGTGTTCACGGACAGGGGCGTAAGAGTTGGATGGGCCATTACGAATGGTAATTAGATAGTTTTTACCCATGAATATCGCTGTGGTGCCATAGCGAATGATTTTGTCTTCGAGCTTGGCCGTACGTAATACCACAAACACCATGTCATTGTCGTAATTTTCGACTTTGGCGCGTTGGTGGTCGGCGAAGGCATCTTCAATGGCCAGTTCATGTAAACCAAATGCTTCTTTAACTTCGACCATAGTTTGAAGGCTAGGGTCGTATAGACCTAGCCAAATAAACTGACCATTGTTGCTCAAGGCTCGACTGACATCGGTAAGCGCGACTTTATCTAGGTTTTCACCTGTTTTACGTGAGTAAGCATAACAATTGACGACTTCATCTGCACTTGCAAGATCAATATCTTCATAACGCTCAGAGTCTGGATCGTAGATTGTCATGGTCTCGATCGTGTCTTCATTTGTCGCGTCAGCATCACCGTAAATATAGCTGCCATTATTTTCTAAATACAGATGATCCTCATCCATATCAGCAACGATACGATTGATATTAGCATTGGGTGTAATACGTGCTGTTTTTTTAATCAATTGGTCGTTGTTTTTTTCCATACGCACTCTTTCCTTTGATACAGTAAAAAACTGTCGTCATTAAAACTAAAACGTAGCAGAAAACTTAAGTCGCATAGCTTTTTAGCGTTTCAATATCGACCAAGCTTAATAAACTCTCGTGACAGGCTTCTAGCTTGATTTGCGGTGCGATATCAAAATCTAATGCTTCAACCCAGCGTAGAGCGCAGATACACCAGTAATCACCAGGTTTTAGACCGGCAAAGTTGTATTCGGGTAGTGGCGTAATAAGATCGTTACCACGACTGGCAGAAAAGTTTAAAAACTCACTGGTCATTTTGACACAAACAGTATGCTGACCAACGTCGTGGTTACCCGTATGACAAAAGCCATTGCGATAGTAACCAGTGATAGGATCGAAGCAGCAGCTGGCAAGTGCCGTACCTAAAACGTTGGTTTGATTGATGGCTGGATTTGGGTGGTAATCTGATGACATAAGGCCTCCAAGATAAAAATATGCATTAGTGTACCATGAGTCCATACTGAAGGCGTTGCTCTCATTCTGCTCTTTATTGTATAGAATGATTGTGACAACTCGTAATGGAACTATTACTTATATAAGGTATAGATAATCTTCATGGCTTTAGTGTTGATAAGGCGTAATTAGATAGTGATTGTGGCTAATTGTCACTAGGCGAACCTTAACTGCTATGCTAAACTAAAACCATAAAGTGCCTTGATTATTTATCGCAGTTTATTAGCGCATAAAGATACTCGTCTTATCATTCTACATTATACTTATTACTCACCCTTTTGCGGTTACCTAGTTTGTTTATAAATAATTGGGTCAATGATGTTGTGCGTTAAAAACAAGAAGTGCGTGGCGTCAATGCAATTGTAAATATAACCTTTAAGTACCGCATTTTTGGTAAGCGATACGCCAAACAAGGATTTATTGTGTCTGTCAGTTCTGATTCTGCAAAACCTTCCCAGTCAAATATGACCAGTCAAGCAACGACTCAGCATGCCAACGATGCTACCGCATCTAATAGTATGCCGTATTTAAGCCATTTTTCTAGCGACGTTGGCAATAGTTGGCTGTTGCCTGATGGTGTGGTCGATGTATTGTTTGAAGATGCTCATAAGCAAGAAGTGCTTAGGCATCAACTAACCAAACAGCTTATCGCTCATGGTTATCAATTGGTGAATCCACCAATGATTGAGTTCACTGAGTCGTTATTGAGTGGTGCATCAGAAGATTTAAAGCGTCAAACTTTCAAGATTATCGATCAATTAACAGGTCGATTGATGGGTTTGCGTGCTGATATTACGCCACAGATTTTGCGTATTGATGCGCATCATGGTGGTACTGGTATTGCTCGCTATTGCTATGCAGGTGATGTGATTCATACCTTGCCATCAGGGCTGTTTGGCTCACGTACGCCTTTGCAGCTCGGTGCTGAGATATTCGGTTGTGCCTCACTTGCTGCAGATATTGAGCTGATCGATGTGTTGTTTAGCATGGTGAATACACTGAATATGAGTGCGGCGCTGCATATTGACTTGGGTCATGTTGCCATATTCAAACGCTTGGCTGAATTGGCTGAGTTGTCAGACAATGACACTGAGCATCTGATGCATTTATATGCCAATAAAAACCTACCAGAGCTAAAGCGTGTTTGTCAGTCAATAGCGTTAGGCAATGATTTTTATGCATTGGCGCGCTTCGGTCATGATATCGACAACCTATTGGTAAAACTGTCAGAGACTGCGCAGCAAGACACGCAGGTCGTCACTGCTATTGACGAGCTACAACGCCTAAAAACGCATTTACAAGAGCAGTGGCAGTGTCCTGTGGGTATCGATGTGACAGAGCTATCAGGCTATCATTATCATACTGGTATTGTGTTCAATGGTTATATCAATAGTGAGACCCAGCCACTAGTACGTGGTGGGCGCTTTGATGGTATGCAAAGCGGTAACCAGTTGACAAGCAACCAACCACGTGAAGCCACTGGTTTTAGTATGGATGTCAGCCGCCTGCTTGCACACACCCAACTTGAATCACCAATTATCGTATTGGTGGACTATCAGGCACTGAGTAATGTGAATCAAGAGCAGATGCAGATACTATTACAGCAAGTTGAGAGTTTGCGTCAGCAGGGCTACCGTGTCACGATGCCATTAGATATAGCGGACCGTCCAGTTGGCATGACCCATTGCTTAAACTTTGTGGATAATCAGTGGCAGTTGCAGGCTATTTAAGCATGAACCGATTATAAGTATGAACCGATTAAGTGTTATTGATTGAATAAGTAAAGATATTACTTAGAAGTAAACAATCAGTTAAGCATTAGTTTTTAAGATTATTACCACTTTTTAATGTCATTTAAAACACGGTAATGAAAGTTATCGTCGTTTTAAATCATTATTGCACACACCTCAATATATAAAGGTAAGGATTGATCATGGGTAAGAATGTCGTAGTTTTGGGTAGCCAATGGGGCGATGAAGGTAAAGGTAAAATCGTTGATTTACTGACCGAAAAAGCCTCAGCAGTCGCTCGCTTTCAAGGCGGCCACAATGCTGGTCACACGTTAGTTGTCGATGGCAAAACCACCGTCTTACATTTAATCCCATCAGGCATCTTGCGTGAAGGTGTGACTTGCTTCATCGGTAACGGTGTGGTGTTAGCACCTGATGCATTATTGATTGAAATAAAAGATCTTGAAGCCAACAACGTACCAGTGCGTGAGCGTTTGCGTATTTCACCAAATTGCCCACTCATCATGCCATATCACGTGGCGCTTGACCAAGCACGTGAAGCCAAACGTGGCAGTGGTAAAATCGGTACAACGGGTCGTGGTATCGGTCCTGCCTACGAAGACAAAGTAGCGCGCCGTGCTATCAAGCTTGCGGATTTATTCCGTAGCGATCTAGAAGAAAAGCTACGCAACCTAATTGAATATCATAACTTCCAACTGACTCAATACTATAAAGTTGATGCGATTGATTTTGATGAGACGTTTAAGCTTTGCCAAGAGTGGAAAGAAGAGATTAAAGGTATGGTTACTGATGTAACTGAAGACCTAAATCAACTGCGTTTGGCTGGTAAAAACCTGATGTTTGAAGGTGCGCAAGGTACTTTACTTGATATTGATCATGGTACTTATCCGTTTGTAACCAGCTCAAGCGTAACGGCTGGGGGTGTTTCTACTGGTACAGGTATCGGTCCACTATATTTAGATTATGTACTTGGGATTACCAAAGCCTACACCACACGTGTCGGTAGCGGCCCATTCCCAACTGAGTTGTTTGATGATGTTGGTGCGCATTTGGCGAATGTTGGTCATGAATTTGGTGCGACAACTGGTCGTGCCCGCCGCTGTGGTTGGTTCGATGCTGAAGCACTACGCCGTGCAGTGGTACTGAACTCTTTAACCGGTATCTGCTTAACTAAGCTTGACGTATTAGACGGTCTAGAAGAGCTATTAATCGGTGTGGGTTACAACCTACCTGAGACTGAGTGTGCAGGCGCACATGATGCTGAATTCTACGAGTCAGTCACGCCAAAATACGAAACGCTAGAAGGTTGGAGCGAGTCAACAGTTGGTATTACTAACTACGATGACCTACCAGAGAATGCTAAGAAATACATCAAACGTATCGAAGCATTGATTGGTTGCCCAGTTGATATTATCTCAACTGGTCCTGATCGTGAAGAAACTATCGTCTTACGTGACCCATATGACGTATAAATATAGTTAATGAACTATTGATAGGTATATAGAAAAATAAGACCCCAATGTTGAGCATTGGGGTTTTTACTTTTATACAATCTCGTGGCTTATTAAGCATTTATGTATACTCAGTTTACCTCTGTGCAAGCTCATGTCATAAATTAACCCTATCATTTATGGCCTGAATCATTATAATAGGCAACAATCCTATGTTGGTGCTTATGGTTATATATTGATATACCATGAGTTGGGTAAAACACTCTAAGTCAGCATTGTGGCCAAAGACAAAATCAAATATTCACTATTTTATTTCTTCTCGAATTTATCATTTATTAGGAGCTTTTCATGGCTAACGAACGTACGTTATCTATCATCAAACCTGACGCCGTTGCTGGCAACCATATCGGTGCTATCTATAGCCGCTTTGAACAAGCTGGTCTAAAAATCGTTGCAGCAAAAATGCAGCATCTTGATGACGAAAAAGCAGGCGGTTTTTACGCTGAGCATGCTGAGCGTCCCTTTTACAACGATCTAGTGTCATTCATGACTTCAGGTCCTGTGGTTGTATCTGTATTAGAAGGCGAAAATGCCATCGCTAAGCACCGTGAAATCATGGGTGCAACCAACCCAAAAGAAGCTGCTGAAGGCACTATCCGTGCAGATTTCGCTAGTAGCATCGATGAAAACGCTGTGCATGGTTCAGATTCTGCAGAATCAGCAGCACGTGAAATAAGCTACTTCTTCAATGATGATGAAGTTTGTGCACGTACGCGCTAATATCAGTTATTGCTTAGCTTATTGATTGTTAATAATTGGTTTTGCGAAACGGCTTATATCTTATGATATAAGCCGTTTTAGCTCCAATAATAATCCTATGATTTATTGAAAAATTTAATGGTTTGCCTCATTATTATACTTATTTCGCGTTATCAATCCCTTATCAGCATGTTTTTATTAAATACATAATTTTCTTTATCAATGCTTAGTATGCATACGTATCCAGTCTTTCTATAAGTTATTAGTAGAAGGCGTATATCAATAAAAAATGCGCTCATAACGGATTGCTCATGTACTCATATATTGTGTCTGTATGACAACATCCATATAAACAATTGCACTGCCGATATAAGCCTGTGCAAAAAGGTTACCTATTATGTCCACTGTTCAAACACCCACGCAGCACATTCCTACCAAGCGTACTGATAGCATTAAAATAGTAGATGAAGCGCAAGCAAAGACCAATTTACTCGGAATGACACAAGCACAATTGGCTGATTACTTCAAAAGTATCGGTGAAAAGCCTTTTCGTTCAACGCAAGTCATTAAGTGGATATATCAACATGGTGTGACAGATTTTGAAAAAATGACGAATTTGAGCAAGTCTTTGCGTGATAAATTATCGCTCAATGCTTGCGTGCTTCCACCTAAAGTGATTCATCGTCAATATAGTGATGATGGTACGCGTAAATGGGTGTTTGAAGTTACGGGTGGTTCATTGGTTGAGACAGTCCTGATTCCTGCAGATGATAGTAAACTAAATGGTCGCAAAACGTTATGTGTGTCTTCACAAGTTGGCTGTGCGCTAGACTGTAGTTTCTGTAGTACGGGCAAACAAGGATTTGAGCGTGATTTGAGTGCGGCTGAGATTATCGGTCAGTTATGGGTTGCTAACGCCTCATATATGACGGATGAAAATGAAAGTCTAGAAAACGTTGACCATAGCTTGTGGGAAAATAACGTTACCAATGTCGTGATGATGGGTATGGGTGAGCCACTATTGAACTATAAGCCTGTGGTTGGCTCAATGGAGCTGATGTTAAGTGATCATGGGTATGGTCTGTCAAAGCGCCGTGTCACTTTATCAACATCAGGCGTGGTACCGAAAATGTACCAGCTGGCGCAAGATCTAGATGTGGCCTTGGCTATTTCATTGCATGCACCCAATGATGAACTGCGTGATGAATTGGTGCCAATCAACAAAAAGTATCCGTTAGATGAGTTGATCGCGGCTGCAAAAAACTACGTTTTTGATATCAATCCGCGTCACAAAAAGCACGTTACTATCGAATACGTGATGCTTGATGGGGTCAATGACGGCAATGAACATGCTCATCAGTTGGTTGCGTTATTAGATGGTCTACCAAGTAAAATCAACTTGATTCCATTTAATCCCTTTCCGCATGCTCCATATGACAAATCAAGTAACAACCGTATTCACGCTTTTAGCAATATTTTGAGTGAGGCAGGTTTTGTGTGTACGATTCGTCAGACCCGTGGTGATGATATTGATGCGGCCTGTGGTCAATTAGTTGGACAAGTGGCTGATCGTACCAGACGCTCAGCTGCATGGCAGAAAAGTATAAAAGACCGTGAAAATGTTCAGAATGGCTCTTTATAAAAATAAATAGTGTACTTAGTGCTGATGTTTAGCTGTCTTTTATCTATCGCAACGGTAATAGAAATGTAGCAATAACAATTGGTATTGAGGAGTATGGCAATTAATCACAACAAAATTGTACTTCTGGGGGTTAAATCTATTAAACTGAGTCTTCCTTGATCGAACGCATTGAATTACAGTTTTATGATGGCGGCTATGATGACTTCTAAAAATTTTTGTCAGTTCAGATATCAAAAATCACTTTATCAAGATAGTAAGCGGTTGGGTACAGTAGCAAAGCAAATACCGATGCCAAAGCATATGATGCTAGCAACGGTGTTTGCAGGGTTGTTGCTGACAGGCTGCCAAAGTGTGCCGAGCGATGGTGTAACCAGCAGCACGGTTTATCAAGGGTCTAGTGATAATCGTAAATCAGATCAACAAGAAGTGGCTCGTGTGCGTGTTGCACTGGCTGCACAATATATTCGTGAAAACGACCTCGATACTGCTAAGCGCCAACTTGAAAAAGCCCTTTCTGCGGATAGCCGTTACGCGCCAGCCTATGATATGATGGGCGTTTTGCTACAGCAAGAGGGTAGTCAACGCAATCTTGAAAAAGCTGACGAATATTTTAGGAAAGCGATTTCACTTGATAAAGATTTCGAGCAAGCCAATAATAACTATGGCGTTTATTTGTCACAGATGAAGCGCTATCGTGAAGCCGCAGAGCAGTTTGAGATTGCAGGTTCAGCATTAGGTTACACAGGTCGTATTGGTGCATTAGAAAACTTAGGACGCACTTATTTGAAGTTGGGTGACAGTAGTGCTGCTTCTAAAGCATTTTTGCGAGCGCTTGATGGCAATCGTAATAGTATTATTGCTCATATTGAGTTGGTGGATTTGTTGCTTGAGCAGCATCGTGTTCCACAAGCCCAAAGACTTTATGATGAAACATTGACCTTGGTACGCAGGCAAGGTGTCAGCTCTCGTTTGATGTTACAGGGTATCAAACTCGCCGCTGCGCAAAACAACATAACGAAGCGCCAACAATTGGCACAGCAGCTTTTATCCACTTATCCATTAAGTGATGAAGCAAAAAAACTTAAGACTTGGCTTAACAATCCAGAGGCACCATGGAAATGACAACCCCATCATTAAACACTCAACCTAACACGCAGGGATCATTTGGTGCCATGTTGCAGCAAGCCCGAAAAACAAAAAAAGTCAGTATAGAAGAGGCAGCGGCCGAATTATTTATTTTAAAGCGTCATTTGCAAGCGTTAGAAAATGAGAATTTTGCTGATTTACCACAAGCAACGTTTGCTCGTGGTTTTGCGATAAACTATGCCAAGTTTTTGGGGTTGGATTCAGAAAAAGTTGCTAGCAGTTTTGATGCAGCTTATCCTAGTGAGCTTAAAGCCAAATCAGTGAGTAATATTGATACGCCACTGCGCCCAATGGGCACATTGCAGCGAGACACGCGTAGCCGTATTCGCTTTAACCCATTATTGATATTGGCTGTCGTTGGTGTCATCGTTTTAGCAGTTTTTTTATTCCGTGTGGTAAGTAATGCCAATAAAGAAAACAACGTAGAACCAGCGTCCACCGTAGAGGATATATCTGCGCTAGAGCAAGCCCAAGGTGCGGCGATTGACAGTGCGACAGGGGTTGGTGCTTCTGGTTCTGCATTAAATTTAGGCGGTGCTAATGTCAGTCCGGCTGCTTTAGAGGTTAAAGTGACTGACTCAGCTGTTATTAGTATTGCTGACGCCTCTGGTAATACACTCATGAATGGCTCTCAAACATCGGGTGATTATCAGTTATCAGGTATACCACCGTTTAGTGTGCAAATTGATAATGTCGATAATGTTAGCTTGGTGCTCAATGAAGAAGCGGTTGCGTTGGACGCTTATCCAACTGATGAACAAGCCAGTTTTGAGTTAGCACCTTAATTGCAAAGCCAATTTTTAAAGTGATGATGAATAGCTATTATTTTACGCTAATGGGTATTTGTCGTTATCAATAAGTAAGTATCTTCTCTGCTTTTTTTCGTTCTAATGGAAGGGTTTGTCTATGTCAACGTCAGCGCCTATTAACCGTCGCCTTACCAAAAAAATATATGTCGGTGATGTCGCGATTGGTGGTGATGCGCCGATTAGTGTGCAGAGTATGACAAATACTGATACCTGTGATGTGGCCGCTACCGTTGCCCAAATCGAGCGCTGTGTTGAAGCGGGTGCTGATCTCATGCGGGTATCAACACCAACGATGGATACTGTCAAAGCTTTTGGTGAAATTCGTAAGTTGGTGAGTGTACCTTTAATAGCCGATGTGCATTTTGATCACAAAATTGCGCTCGCTGTTGCTGAAGCGGGTGCGGATTGTTTGCGTATTAATCCTGGTAATATCGGTAATGATGCCAAAGTGCGTGAAGTCGTCGCGTGTGCCAAACATTATAATATCCCTATTCGCATTGGTGTAAACGCAGGCTCTTTAGAGAAAGATATTCAACGCAAATATACTGAGCCAACTGGCGAAGCGATGCTAGAGTCAGCGATGCGCCACATTGATATCTTAGAGCGACTTAACTTTGATCAGTATAAGGTTTCTGTCAAAGCCAGTAATGTCTTTTTGACATTGGATGCTTATCGCTTGATATCAGCACAAATTGATAACCCACTACATTTAGGTGTTACCGAAGCGGGTGTTTATCGTACAGGCGCAGTGAAATCAGCCATTGCGTTAGGTGGTCTGCTGTTAGATGGTATTGGTGATACCCTTCGTATCTCCTTGGCCGCAGAGCCTGAAGAAGAAATTAAAATTGGTTTCGATATCTTAAAATCACTGAATATTCGCTCTAACGGTGTCAACTTTATTGCTTGTCCAAGTTGCTCACGTCAAGAGTTTGATGTGATTAAAGTAATGACTGCTTTAGAGACGCGCTTAGAAGACATTCGAGAACCAATGAATCTGTCTGTGATTGGCTGTAAAGTGAATGGCCCAGGTGAAGCGAAAGAAGCGGATATCGGTATCGTTGGTGCTGCACCAAAGTCGTTAGTATATCGTATGGGTGACAAGAGCCATCTCATTGATACCAACAATTTGGTTGATGAAATCGAAGGCATGGTACGCGCTCATGCCGAAGACTTGGCTAAAAAGCGCGAAAATGAAATTATTCGAGTAAAGTAAGATACCAATACGTCGACGTATTTCGTACTGTCATTTCAGCTTATAATAATAGGTGGCTGATGAGAAATACGCTATTGACGATAAAAAAGAATAGAAATATCTGTTAAAAATTTTAAGGATACGACCGTACCATGATTAAAGCTATTAAAGGGTTTAATGATATTTTGCCTGATCAGTCTGCAAAATGGCTGTACTTAGAGTCGATATTGGCCAATGTGTTAGGCAGATATGGTTATGAGCATATTCGTTTGCCTATCGTTGAGCAAACCGACTTGTTTGCCCGTGCGATCGGTGGTGCGACAGATATCGTCGAAAAAGAGATGTATAGCTTTATCGATAAGTCTGATCCACCAACGCCATTGACCTTGCGTCCTGAAGGTACGGCAAGCGCAGTGCGTGCTGTAATAGAGCATAACTTGTTGCGTGGCGATACACCCAAATTATGGTATATCGGTCCAATGTTTCGCTACGAACGTCCGCAAAAAGGTCGCTACCGTCAGTTTCATCAACTGGGTGTCGAAAGTTTCGGTAGCGCGTTACCAGATGCTGATGCTGAACTGATTGCGATGACTCACTTGATGTGGCAGGAGCTGGGCCTAAAAGATGAGATGCACTTGCAGCTTAATAGTTTGGGAGAACTAGATGAGCGTTATGCTTATCGCGAAGCATTAGTCGCCTATCTAACGGATAAAAAAGATTTGCTTGATGAAGATAGCAAACGCCGTTTGATGACCAATCCATTACGTATCCTAGATAGCAAAGAGGCGAGTACCCAGGCTGTCTTAGTAGATGCGCCAAAGTTGGCTGAGTTTTTGGGAGCAGAGAGTAAGGCCCATTTTGAGCAAGTACAAGCGTACTTGACCACACTTGGCATTGACTTTGAAATCAATCCGCATCTGGTGCGCGGCTTAGATTACTATAATAAAACTGTTTTTGAATGGGTTACGGATAAGCTTGGTAGTCAAGCTACTGTTTGTGCTGGTGGTCGTTATGATGGTTTGATTGGACAATTGAAGTCTACGGGCACTGATGGTAGTAAGCCTGCAAAATCTGAGCCTGCTATTGGTTTTGCAATGGGGCTTGAGCGTTTATTGTTATTGATAGACGTAGTTGCACCGATTGCTGATACACCTGCTTGTGACGTCTTTGTTGTGGCGCATCCAGAGGTATATAGTGCGGGTATTAGCTATGCACAAAATCTACGTTATAGCCGTCCAGATGTACGCATCAAAATGGCAAGTGCAACAAGCTTGAAAGCGCAAATGAAAAAAGCGGATAAGTCAGGTGCTGCATTGACGGTTATCATTGCTCAGCAAGAGCTGGATGATAATACCATTAGTGTTAAAGACATGCAGACAGGAGAGCAGCAGACGGTTGCGGCAGATTGGTTGTTGAGTAAAGACAATTTTTCTCGTAAATTATAGCGTTTGGCTTTCTTGACTTTTATATCAGTAATTTAATATAAATCTTATTAGGTAAATATATATGGCTCCGACATCCAATTCGCCGAATGCAGACAACTCAATGCAAGCGTTAAAGCAATATGGCAGCTATATTATTACTGCAATTTTATTGGCACTGGCTGCGTATTTCGGTTGGACCTATTGGCAGGATAATCATGCGCGGGTAGACACTGTAGCAGCGGATCGTTATGCGGATATTCAGTTGTTGAATGAAGAGGTCAATCTGTCCTCGCAAAACCCAGATTTAGAAGCAGAAGCACAAGAAGCGCTTGAACAGAGTCGTACACAATTGAACAATGAGATTGATACGCTGGTAAATACACACGGTGAATCAGTCTATGCATGGCAAGCATTAATGATAAAAGCACGTCAGCAAGTTGATAATGATGACTTCACTGCTGCTACTGAGACGTTCAAGAAAGCACTTGCAATCGATTTGGGCGATGCTGGTCTAAAAGCCATCACTCGTTTACGTTATGCTAAAACCTTGTTGGCTGCAGGTGATACTGAGGCGGCGCTAGCAGAAGCTAAAAATGATATGCCAAGCTCTTTTGAAGCCAGTCAGCAAGAGTTGCTAGGCGATATTTATTTGGCTAAAGATAATAAAGAGTCAGCGGTCAAATCGTACAACAATGCTTGGGAGCTGTTACGAAGCCGTCAAGAAACGCGTGCAGTACTGGCGTTAAAGATGGAGAGTTTAGGCATAGTACCTGAACCTATCGATGAACAAGCCAGTCTTATCCAAGAGCCTAGCACTTCTGCGCAGCCTGTAGTGGCACAAGAGTCTGTGGAAGTAGCAGAAGCTCCTGTTGGCGAGGTTACTGAATAGCTGTATTGTTATGAGTGTTATTCACTAATAATGGCACTTATATGCTATTTAGCACTGAATAATCGCTAAATTGATAGTCAGCATCTTAAACTGTTTTATATGCTAGATGGCACCATAAACCCACAGAACTTAATTAATAATAATTTATTTGTAGTGAGAAATTATAATGACTCAATCTATTCGCTCTAGCAAAACCTCAACAGCCAAAACCCTCAAAACGACGGTTATGCATGTGGCCGTACTGGCAGTAATGAGCACTGCGGTGATTGGGTGTAATCGTGGTATCAAACCCATTGTTAATGATCCTGTAGATTTGGTTCAGATTGCTGAGCCTATCAGTGTATTACAACCTGTTTTTAGTACGGATGTAGGTAATAAAAAAGCCAGTAAGAAAGATCCATTAGATTTACAGGTTGGGTATGCCAATGGCCAAATCGTTACTGCATCACGTGGCGGTGAATTAACAGGCTTTAACGGTACGGGAGAGCGTTTATGGTCAGTCAATGTTGATGAGCAAATAACAGGTGGTGTTGCCTTAGATGCCTTGAGCCAAACAGCAATTATTAGCACTCGTAGCGGTCTAGTAATGGCGTTTGATAGCACGACTGGCGAAAAACGCTGGCAGCAACAGCTGTCAGGGTCAGTCTTGACTCCAGCACTTATTACTAACAACCGAGTGATTCTATCAGCGAATAATGGCTTTTTGCATGGCTTGTCCTTACAGACAGGGCAGTCTATTTGGCAGTTTGCCACACAAGTACCAGCCATTAGTGTCCGTGGTAGTGCTGCACCAACATTGTTAGATAGCAGCACCGCATTATTAGCTACTGCCGATGGGCGCTTGCATGCGGTGACGACAGATAGTGGTCTGCCGCAGTGGTCAAGACGTGTTGGTGTTGGTTCTGGCAGCAGTGAAATTGAGCGTATGAGCGACGTTGATGGTAAGCCTATTGTCGATCAAAATCAGATGTTCGCTATTAGTTATAGTGGTCAGTTACTTGGTGTTGATTTGGCATCGGGTCAAGTGCTATTCGTCAATGAGATTGCTAGCCTCAAAGCACTTGCCGTAAATAGCCAACAAGTCATTGCGACTGGTTTAGATGGTAAGGTTGTTGCTTATGATCGTAGCAGTGGTGCTATGCTGTGGGAGAGTGATGAGTTGGCTTATCGCCATTTGACAAACCCTGTGATGATTGGAAATTATATTGCTGTGGGTGATTTAGATGGTGTAGTGCACTTATTTGACCCTGCTAGTGGTAAGATCGTTAGCCGTGTAGAAACCAAAGGTGCTTTAAGTAGTTTGCAAGTGCAAGGTAGTCGTCTCATGACTCAAAGTACGTCAGGACAAGTCGCTATTTGGCAGTTAGCCCGCTAAGACATTGATTGCTCAGTACTTAATTTAATAGTACTTTTTAATAAGATTATTGTGCCATTGGACTTATCGTAATTTTTTAAATACAAACGCTGCTTAGTCAGCGTTTAATGTCTTGTGTAAACTGCTTGTTTAAATACAGGCTTTCGCGTACTCTATGCGACCGATGCGCCATAAGCGTTATCCATATATACTGTCTATATATAAGCATCATCTTATATAGCATTTACTAATCGTAAAATAGTCGATTATTATTTTTGCTATCATTTTATTATTTATTTTAATTTACGGTCGAGTGTGGCATGTTTGCTACTACTGTTATGTTATTGGTTGTCAGAATAACTGCACTTTCCGTCATTTTGCCTTTCACTGAGAGTAACCCATGAGTATCAAGCCTGTGGTCGCCTTAATCGGTCGTCCAAACGTCGGTAAATCCACCTTATTTAATCAGTTCACAAAAAGTCGCCAGGCATTGGTTGCTGATTTGTCAGGACTGACTCGTGACCGTCAATACGGTGATGCAACCTACGAAGATAAATCATTTATCGTCGTAGATACTGGTGGTATCGGTGAATCAGATGATGGCAGTGGTAATATTGATGATTATATGTCTGAACAGTCGCATACTGCTATTCATGAAGCCGATATTATTGTATTTGTGGTTGATGCTCGCGCGGGTATGATTGGTGCTGACGCTGAGATTGGTAAGTTTTTGCACACGCTTGGCAAACCAGTCTATGTCGTGGCTAACAAAGTCGACGGTGTCCATGATGCTGCGCCTGCCGAGTTCTATGCATTAGGATTGGGCGAGCCGTATCCAATGGCTGCTAGCCATGGTCGCGGTGTTGGCAATCTACTCGAAATATTAACGGCTGACATGCCTGAGCAAGATACTCTCGTCGAGCCGAAAGGTCTAAAACTTGCCATTATCGGTCGTCCAAATGTTGGAAAATCAACACTGGTTAACCGCTTATTGGGTGAAGATCGTGTGGTGGTATTTGACATGCCTGGCACCACGCGTGACAGTA
The DNA here is from genome assembly GCF_052376345.1 of Psychrobacter sp. AOP5-GZ1-6. Taxonomy (NCBI): domain Bacteria; kingdom Pseudomonadati; phylum Pseudomonadota; class Gammaproteobacteria; order Moraxellales; family Moraxellaceae; genus Psychrobacter; species Psychrobacter sp. AOP5-GZ1-6. Next base: position 20,828 of record NZ_JBQSVP010000048.1, read on the forward strand.
TTTATATTCCTTATAAACGCGAAGGTAAGGACTATGTGTTAATTGATACAGCTGGTGTACGTCGCCGCGGTAAAATTGATGAAAAAGTAGAAAAGTTCTCTGTTATTAAAACTTTACAAGCCATCGAAGACTCTAATGTAACGGTCATTGTGATCGATGCTCATGAAGGAATTGTCGATCAAGACTTGCATATGATTGGCTATGCACTAGATGCAGGTCGTGCTTTGGTTGTCGCGATTAATAAATGGGATGGTCTGACACAGGACCAAAGAGATTATATTAAAATTGAAATGGATCGCCGTTTCAATTTTATTCCTTACGTAAAAGTGCATTTGATATCAGCGTTGCATGGTACGGGCGTGGGTAATTTATATCCATCTATTTTACGTGCTTATAAATCTTCTATGTTTGAAGTATCAACCAATCGTTTGACTCAAATCTTACAAGATGCAGTGACTGCTAACCCGCCACCAACTGTGGCTGGCCGCCGTATCAAATTACGTTTTGCGCATATTGGTGGTCACAATCCACCCGTGATTGTGATTCATGGTAACCAAACCAGTGCATTGCCCAAAAGCTATCAGCGCTATCTTGAAAATCAGTTCCGTCAGGTATTTAAGCTTGAAGGTACACCGCTTAATGTCATATTGAAACAAAATGACAATCCATATGCGAACAAGAGCGACACGCCAACCAAAGCGAAAACACAGCAATTGCGTCAACGTGAGCGCAATCGTGCAAAAAAATTCACAACTAAAGATAAAAAATCTCGTTAATCACCAAGACAGTGACATCATTACTGACTTTATCGTGTCATAGAATGCGATAGAGTCAACTTGACACTCATTTTTTTGTTTAGTTGTTATAATTATTTAGATAACAATATCTAAATATATTACTTATCATGTTCTCTAAATACCTGTAGTATAAATTAAAGTTGTCTTGACTCAGTTGAGTGATATGAACAACCGTCTACCTCAAACCATTTCTACGCTTATCTGGCGTTCTGTCGCGCAAGCCATTATTTTGGCTGTGTTGATAGGCTTCTTTTTGTCTTTTATTTATGGTTTATTATCTAACTACAAACAAAAGCATCAGCACATTGACCAAATCGCTACATTATTGACCACCAGCGCATCTACGGCTGATAGTGCTGATATCGTGGCTGAGCAAGTAAAATTCTTGTTAGAGAATGAGCC
>NZ_JBQSVP010000049.1:0-21490 GCF_052376345.1 Psychrobacter sp. AOP5-GZ1-6
ATCACTTTGTTTGAGTAGCTTATCTATGTTTGGCATGGTTCCTAAAAAGTTATGAGTGTCTTCTTATTTTAATTCCCTTTGCTACTTTTGCAAGAGGTCTATTCGTTGCCATCTGCATCAGTATTGGCATAGATAGCATAGCCATCCAGCGCATAACCAATCATTGGTGCATGACCATCGTCTTGAGTAATTTTGGTCGTCAAACCAGTAGCTGCATGATAATGATAACCTTCATGCGAGTTAATATGACCACCAGCATCGTCAAATGGTGCAAGCGTATAAGCCGCTAGGATATTGCTAACAGGTGCTGGGGCATCAAAACGCACGCCATTAAAGGCAATACCGCGTACTGACGGACCTCTAGACTGTGGGCCTGGACCACCAAACTTAGTGATACTGGCAGCAGCTTTTGGCGTCACCGGAATATAAAAAGTATCGGTCAAATCTTCTACATATTCTGGCAAGCACTCAACACAGTAATTACGGTATTCGTCACCTACTCTTGGATCAGCTGCGGCCACACAGTCTTCAAGTGTTGAGGTTTTTATAATCTCGCCAGTGGTCTTGTTGTACATATTCCAATTACTATCGCCATAAAACTCTGCTAAGTTTTTAACGAACTCACCATCGACATCATGGACCTCGCCATCTTCTAGCCAAATACCACCTTTTGAGGCATCATCGGCAATATTAGTCGGACACCATGGCCCCATACCGACATCGCTCGGCTTGTTTTCGGTAACGATTTTATAGCACTCACCTGTCGTGCCATCTGATAATGAACATGACACTTTACTGATAGGCTCAACCAAACCATCACTCAAAAAATGAGATGGCTGTACCGATACCTCACTACTACAAGCAAATAACCCGCTCGATATAAAAGCTAGGGCTAGGCAGTTTAAGCCAAATTTGGCAGTAGAAATCTGCATGAATGGTCTCCTATTTGTACAAAATTTTGATACAGATGATTTTATGATAAATATCGACGCACTTATTAAAACTTGCCCAATTCTAATACGGTTTCGGCAGTGACGGTGTTGCCTTCATATGTTTGAACCGTGACATAATATTCATGACCATTACCACCAGAGCAAGGTGGCATATAAGCCCCTTCCTTATCCCAACCTGCACCGCGATGTTCTGCAATCATCTCAAATCCTGTTGGTAGCTCGTAAGTGTGTCCAGAGACAGTCGGCAACTGGGCCGTCGTTGTACCTTTTACCAAGGTATAACTCATGATGCCATGACCACCATTATTCATCTTTTTTGAATCACGGTCGCTATAGACTAATACCACGCTGTCTGATCTTGCTGGGATATCAGACACAAGCAGCTTGGGCGTGCCTGGGTTGACGCCATCAAATTTTTGACACTGCTGCCCTTCAGGAACCGTCTCACCATCCCACTTACTATCCACAAAATTAACATCGAGCGCAAAGGCATAAGAAGAGGCGGTTAATAAGGTCAGTAAAGATAGGCGCTTAATAACAGTCAAAGATTGGGTATGAGCAAACATAGCAACTTTCCTTTTGATTGATTAGATCTGATTAATATATTGAACCATGGCTATAACCATGAACACTAGCGACTGTAGAACAGTTATAAATCAAGATGCTTCTAAATCTTCTGATATGACTGGCTGGCAAAATATAGCCGTTTTCAACCCATCTCGATAACGGTCGATTGAGCTGGGACACGCCTTAAACCATGAGCCATTATAATGACTTTTGCAATTTTGGAATTTAAAGAAAAGTAACGGTAGTGTCAGGCATAAGTAGCGTTAATCAAATAAAAGCCTACTGTAATATTAATGCGTACTGCAAATAATAAGCCCTGTAAATAGCAAGCCCTGCAAAATTTTTATCACCATTTTTGAAATGAAGACATGCCCTAAAAAAAGCCACTAGCGCGATGGTTAATAGCACTAGTGACTCTCTTTGTTTGTCCAGGATTTTTCTTGCTATAAGTAGCAGAGCCTTTATGGCAGGCTAAAACACAGTCTTTAGCTCGAAGATAGGCTGTCCGTATTCAACGTTTTGGCCACTTTCAACCAAAACTGCCGTGACAACACCTTCTTTATTACTAATCACTGGCTGCAAACGGGTCAACTCATCAATGAAGCAAATGGTTTGACCTTTTTGAATATGATCGCCTTCTTTGACCAAGTTGTCTGTTGCATCGTCTTCACTTAAGTAAACCTGCCCTACGTAAGTGGCACCTACTTGCAAGACGTCACTACCAGTCTGCTCGGTCTCATGAGTAGGCGTGGCCTCTATAGGACTAGCACTCACATTACTTTGCTCGCCTAAACTGTTAACCACCTTAATAGACTGCCCATTGTCTGCAATCGTGACTTCGTGCAGCTGACTGCTTTCAACCAGTTTGACCACACGTTCTACTTGCTTTATATCCATAATACATTCCTTATCTTAATTTTTAACTCATGCCCAGATATTTAGCAATGGTCATGACACTTAGGATACTCATCACGATGGCGATTAACCAACCAAATACCGCAATCCAAATCGGATGCTTATAGTTGCCAACGATATTTTTTCTGTAGGCGGCAATCAGAATGATGACCATAGCGATAGGCAATACCAAACCATTTAACGTACCGACCAATACCAATACTTGAGCGGGTTTACCGATAGTGGCAAACACCAACGTCGAGATAACGATGAAACCAATAATGAAGTAGCGTTTATAAGTTTCAATGAATGGATGAAAGTTGGTCATGAACGACACTGAGGTATAAGCAGCACCAATCACCGAAGTCACAGAAGCTGCCCAAATCACCATACCAAAAATAACTTTACCCACATTTCCTAGAATATATTGAAACGGCGACATGGCTGGGTTGGCAGGATCTAATGCAAAGCCTTGAGATACCACACCTAACACGGCAAGGAATAAAAATACGCGGATTACAGAAGCAATTAATATACCAGATACAGAACTTCTGGTTACGGAGCTCAAGTTCTCTTCTCCGCTGACACCGGCTTCTAATAGACGATGCGCGCCTGAGAAAGTAATGTAACCCCCAACTGTACCACCTACTAGCGTGACAATAGCAACAGCATCAATCTTATCTGGCATAATGGTCTTACTGGCGGCTTCTGCCAATGGTGGATCAGATTTAAACACCACATAAATAATCAACACAATCAGGATAAAGCCCATTAACTGAGCAAATTTATCCATCATAGGGCCTGTTTCGCGGCCCAAAAAGATAGCGACCGCAATCACACCACTGATTAGCGCACCCGTAATGGGTGATATATTGAACATGGACTGCATACCAAGTCCAGCACCGCCAATATTACCAATGTTGAAAGCAAGACCACCCGCAATGATCAAGAAAGCGAGCAAGTAACCGACACCAGGAAACACCAAATTGGCGATTTCTTGTGCACGTTTTTTAGAGACAGCAACGATGCGCCAAACGTTCAGCTGAACACCAATGTCCATGATAATAGATATTAAGATAACAAAACCGAAACTTGCCATGAGGCTTTCGGTGAATGTGGCAGTTTGGGTCAAAAACCCTGGTCCTACTGCTGATGTGGCCATCAGAAAAGCAGCGCCTAAAATGGCGGTATTGTGTTTTTTGAGAGTACTCATAAATATCCTTGCTCTGTATGGGATTGTTTAATTATTAGGGGGCGGATATTTATTTGGCAGAGATAGTGATGCCTTTGAGCTCTAACTGTTTCTTTATTTCTTGTGCAAATAAAATAGCATGCTCACCATCGCCATGTAGGCAGATGCTTTGCGCTTCTACTGGTACGGTCTGACCACAAACACTGGTGACTGTCCCTTCAGTGATCATCTGCAACACATGCTTAACCGCATCACCTGTATCGGTTATCAGGGCGTTGTCTTTAGTGCGGGAGACCAGCGAGCCGTCTTTTTCATAGTTTCTATCGGCAAACACTTCTGATATGGCTTCTAAACCATGCTTCTTAGCCGCTTTCACTAAATAACCACCAGACAAGCCCATGACTTTTAGGCTTGGATCAAATCGTTTGATTTCGCTCACTAGAATATCTGATAAACTTTCATCGATGGCGGCTTGGTTGTACAATGCTCCGTGCGGTTTTACGTAGTCTAATGACACACCAACCAAGTCACAGAGCGCTTTGGTTGCACCCAATTGATACACCAATAAAGCACGATAATCGGCTTCGCTTAACGGCTCATGAATACGGCCAAAGTTTTCTCTATCGTTTAGACCAGGATGTGCGCCTACGCTCACGTTGTTTGCTTTTGCCAATTGCAACGTGGCTAGCATCTCGCTATAAGAACCTGCGTGAAGACCGCAGCAGACATTCGCTGAGCTGACTATCGTTAGTAATTTATCGTCTTGCCCGCAGCCTTCAGCTACATCGGCATTTAAATCAATTTTCATTGGCATACTCCTTTATTTGATCGATATAGTGTTGTCTGTTTTGCTGTTCCTTTAACGCTTGCTCTAATGACACAACGACGAACTGACAGGTTTTGCCAAATCTAATTTGTGCCATCAGACCTATGTCAGCATTGATGACGGTTGCAATTTTAGGGTAGCCCCCCGTCGTTTGCCCATCTGCCATTAGTACAATCGGTTGGCCTTGTGGTGGTACCTGAATCATACCCATATCAACGCCATGTGAGCTCATTTCTACTGGCTGACTAAATTCAAGCGCTGTCGATCCCTCAAGGCGATAACCCATACGGTTACTACTGGTTTGTAGTTTCCATGGCTGGGTCTCAAACGCTTGTTTAGACGACTCAGTGAAGCAGTCATATTCACTGCTTTTTATCACTTGAATAACCTCGGTTGGGGCAAGACGGGCCACCCCAATCACAGGAAGACTGGATTCAGTCTTTACCGTTAAGCTGTCATCTGCTTTTAGGTATCTGCCTTCAAATCCGCCAAAGCCTGCTTTGAGATTGGTGCTAACCGACTGTAATACTGGCTCAATATCGAAGCCACCGTGCACACATAAATAGGTATACATACCTTGTAGCGGACGCAAAAGTTTGAGCGTCTGCCCAGCTGTCGCATTGATACGCCAATAGCAAGGAATACGCTTGTCGTCTAAATACGCCTCGTACAAAGCACCTGTTAAGCAAAAACTGACGTTTTCTTCAAACTCTATGGTTAGCTCACCGAGCGCTATTTCAATAGCAGGTTCGTTTGCCTCATTTTTCATCAAAGCATTGCCGGCTTGTAGCGCCCAGCTATCCATCACGCCATTTCTACCCACGCCCATGCTGCGGTAACCCAGTCGTCCCGAATCTTGAATACTGGCAAGGGCACTTGCGGTTAAAATTTTCATTGATACCACCTGTTTATTTGTCTATTTGATTCATGCATCTTTTATTTATCGCTTATTGATGAATATCAATCGCTTTAAATGTCAAAGTATCGCCTGCGTTAAGCAACGTCGGAGAGGTCTTGGTTAAATCAAATAAAGCAGTATCCGTCTGGCCTAGTAACTGCCAGCCGCCCGGAGACTCAAAAGGGTACACCCCTGTCTGCTCGCCGCCGATACCCACTGAGCCTGCGGGCACTTGGGTTCTAGGTACAGCATGCCTTGGGAAGTATAAGGACTCAGACAAACCGCCAAGATAAGGAAATCCTGGCTGAAAACCGATAAAGTAAACGGTATAAGTGGCTTTAGTATGTAGATCGACGACGGCTTCAACTGAGAGGTTTAAGTCATTCGCCATGGCCGCTAGATCGGGGCCATATTTTCCACCGTAATGCACTGGTATCTCGACGTGCTTACCTTGGATGGTTTTTGAAGGGATGTCATTGAGCAGTTCTGTCAGCTTATCTCTAAAAGCAGTCAGCTCAGCCCAAGTTAATGGCACGGTGAATACACTGAGCGTATTCATGCCAATCACCACTTCGATGACTTCTGGCATTTTCTGGATGCTGTCTGCTAAAGCCCAGCATTTTTGTTGTTTTTCTAAGGTGGTTGGTTTAGGAAAAAACAACGCTAGATTGGTTTCACTGCATATGTGCCATTGTAGTTCCATCAGTATGGGCTCCATTATCTGTTATCTTTATTCTGACGCTAATGTCAGATTAGTTTTTCATTTTTGCGGGCAAGACTGGATTTATATATTGTCTTGTATCCACTCTTCTAGATAATGAATGCTCATTTGACCCTGACAAAACACCTCATCTTCAAACAAACGTTGATGCAGACCAATATTGGTATCAATACCCGTGATTTGCGCTTCTGATAAGGCCGCACGCATTTTTTCTATCGCTTTTTCTCTTGAACGATCTTGTACACATATCTTGGCAATCAAGCTGTCATAAGATGGCGGTACGGTGTAGTTCGATTCAGCATGACTGTCTACTCTGATACCAAACCCTGCTGGCATGTGGCAGTAGTCTATGCGCCCAGCATTTGGCAAAAATGTCTGCGCGTTTTCAGCATTGATACGACACTCAAAAGCGTGTCCGGTAATGGCGATGTCATTTTGTTTGTATGCCAACGCGAGTCCTGCCGCCACTCTAATTTGTTCTTGCACAATATCGACACCCGTCACCATCTCAGTAATGGTGTGCTCAACCTGAACACGAGTATTCATTTCGATAAAGAAGAACTCGCCATTTTCGTATAAAAACTCAAACGTACCTGCGCCTCTATACTGCATTTGCTCGCAAGCGGTGACACAGGCTTGACCAATTGTGCAGCGCTGTTCTTCGGTAATACCGGGTGCTGGGGCTTCTTCAATAACTTTTTGATGACGACGCTGCATCGAGCAATCACGCTCACCTAAATAAATCGCATTACCGTGGGTATCAGACATGACTTGTACCTCGACATGGCGAGGTGCTTGTAAGTATTTTTCAAGATACACGATATCGCTACCAAAATTGGCTTTGGCCTCTGTTTGCGTCATAGAGATAGCAGAGAGTAAATCGGCTTCTTTTTCGACCACGCGCATACCACGCCCGCCGCCGCCACTTGCGGCCTTAATAATGACTGGATAACCAACGTCACTGGCCATTTTGATAACTTGTTCTGAATCAGTAGGCAAGGCGCCATCAGAACCCGGTACACAGGGCACGCCAGCCATGGTCATTTGTTTTTTGGCTTCAACCTTGTCGCCCATGTTTCTGATATTGTCAGCCGTTGGACCAATAAACACGAGACCTGAGTCTTCAACCAAAGCGGCAAAGTCTGCGTTTTCTGACAAAAAACCATAGCCTGGGTGGATGGCCTGCGCATTGGTGATTTTTGCCGCAGAAACCAGCGCTCTTTGATTCAGATAGCTGTGGGTAGCATTGGCAGGTCCGATGCATACTGCTTCATCAGCTAGGCGTACGGGTAACGAGTCTTTATCAGACTCAGAGTGAGCAATGACAGATTGGATACCTAGCTGCTTACAAGCTCGGATAATACGTAGTGCAATCTCGCCACGATTGGCAATTAAGATTTTTGTGAACATGTTTATTCCCTTAAAAATATAGTGTCAAATACAGTGTTGGTGCAGCGTCTATACCATATCGATTGGCTTTATTGAGCAGCTTTAGCTGCCTGACGCTATAATAAATAAGGGCTGTGCATATTCTACGACATCACCTTCATCGATCAGAATCTCTTGAACCGTACCATCAGCTTCTGCCTTTACCTCATGCATCATCTTCATGGCCTCAATGATGCATAGGGTCTGCCCTGCTGCTACCTGATCACCTACCTTAAAGAATGCCTCAGCTGACGGCTCAGGGCGAAGATAAAAAGTACCGAGCATAGGCGCCAACACTTGGCATGAAGCGCTAGAAGAATTGGCGACCTCTGTGGTCACCGTTTCATCAATAGATTGATTGTCTGCACTGCTATTATTAGCAATGTTATTATAGGATGGTGCTGTTTGTGGGTCTGAGTGAGCAGTTTTCGAGTGGGCAGTATTGCCAATAGGATTACTGTTTTCATTACTATTGACCTGACAAACGATAGAGATACGCGCATCACCATCAATCACTTCTAGCGAATGTATATCAGAGCATTCGGCGATTTTGATCAGCTTTTCTAGATCCATAAAATTTATATTCATATTACTGGTATTCCATTAGAGTAAAAGTTAACAGTGATGTTAAAAGACTGCTGATGTTCAACTGATGTTCAAAAGCTGCTAGCGGACTTTGACATGCCCTAAAAATCGCTACGCCACTAACCTCGCTCACCATATAGTTGTATGGCTTGCACACCACTACCTTGTGCCTATATTGCTATGGCTTGGTTATATGGTTGATTTGACATAATTTCGATATGTTGGTTGTTATCTGTACATGCTTCGGCTACAAATGCCTAGCTGCGATTGGTAAATCTATAAGACAGCTAGGTCTTCATCTTTTGGGTCGCAGATAAACATATGCCCTGGAGCATGCGTGATCATCAGTTCTGGCTTACTGGTCATTGCAATGCTTTGAGGCGTGACACCGCAGGCCCAAAATACAGGTACCTCCCCTTCTTTTATGAGGGAGGCATCACCAAAGTCAGGAGCGTTAATGTCTGTGATACCGATGACACTAGGGTCTCCAATATGGATAGGCGCTCCGTGTACTTGAGGGAATCGAGAAGTGGCTTGTACTGCTCGTGTGATTAATGAATAAGGTATCGGCCGCATGCTGACTACCATCTTTCCATAAAACTGTCCTGCAGGTTCAGTTTCTATGTCGGTAATATACATGGGCACATTATGATTGTCTTCGATGTGCCTGATAGGAATCGAGGCATTGAGCATGGCAGACTCAAAGGAAAAGCTACATCCTAACAAAAAGCAGACCAAATCGTCTCTCCAATAGTCTGTTAGGTCTGAGACCTCAGCTACTAGTTCGCCAAACTCATATATTCGATACTTTGGGACATCAGTCTTCAAATCTGCGCCCTTCGCCATTAAACGTGGTTCCGAACTGCCAATATCTGTCACATCTAAAATAGGACAAGATTTTGGGTTTCTTTGTGCAAACAATAAAAAATCATAGGCCAATTTCTTGGGTACTATGACTAGATTTGCTTGTATGTGACCTTTGCACATGCCAGAAGTCGGCTTGTTGATTTCGTTCTGACCGATTAGTGCTCTGACCTCTTTCGGTGTCATATCTGCTAAATCCAGCATTGTTTCAGCCTCTTACGTTTTATTACTTTTGGCAGATAAAAATTTATGATCCATACGTTGTAACCATGAAATCCTTATTTAACTTAACAGAAGATTTTTATAATAACAAGACAGATTTTTCTCGATATAGCGTGTGATGGCAAGCTATTCTTTTCACATCAATAATATGTATTTATATGAATATAATAATACGGCCATAACGTGAATCCAAACTCAAAACCGCATTTAAAGTTGCCATAAAGGCAACTTATTGTTCGCTAAAAAATGGCCAAACCTGTTGGAAATACAGTGGTTTTAAACTTATAATTGATTATTTTTTCGGCCTAGAAGGATTTATAAATGCAATTTTTAGGGAAGATTAGCCAACAGTTAAGTCGGTTTACTGCATTGGTCATTGTGTTGGCAGCAGCAGTGACATTTATAGAACCCGCGACTTTTTCTTGGGTAACAGGTGATACCCAAGTTATTGTACTAGGCGTTATCATGCTTGCGATGGGCATGACGCTTGGCAAAGAAGATTACAAAATATTGGCCAAACGCCCATTAGATATCTTTATTGGTTCTATCATCCAATATACCATTATGCCGATATTGGCAATTGGCGTGGCTCGTCTATTTGACCTCTCACCTGGCTTAACATTAGGACTGGTATTGGTCGGCACTTGTCCAGGCGGTGTCTCTTCAAATATCATGAGCTACCTGGCTAAAGGCGATGTGGCTTTTTCAGTGGGTATGACCACTGTATCAACCATCATTGCACCTTTAGTGACGCCCCTTTGGTTAAATTATTTAGTGGGTCAATCAGTCGAAATGGATGGTTGGGGCATGTTCCGCTTCATGCTACTGGTAACCCTACTACCTGTTGCTATCGGCTCCATACTAAATATTTTATTTCACAACAAGCATTGGTTTAAAGATGTGCGTGCCGTTATGCCAGGCGTTGCTGTATTGGCTTTTGCCGCGATCGTTGGTGGCGTTGCAGCTGTATTTGGCAGTCAGTTTTTACAATCAGGACTGGTCGTCATTTTGGCCATTGCAGTACACAATGCCGTCGGTTACGTATTGGGCTACTACTCAGGTGCATTATTCGGTATGAATAAGCCCAAAAAACGCACCATATCTATTGAGGTCGGTGTACAAAATGCAGGGCTGGCAACTGGCTTGAGTACCAAGTTTTTCCCAGGTAATGCCGAATCTGCCATCGCGGCAGCCGTCGCTTGTATCTGGCATTCTGTCTCTGGCTCTGTATTGGCAAACCTCTTTGCTTGGTGGGATAAGCGCAAACAAGCAAAATCATCTGCTGTTATTGATAATGATGAAACAGTCGCACTGATTAAAACTGGTGAAAAGGGTTGATACTGAGACTGATGCTTGTTAAATAGCAGTCAAAGAATGATGTTAGATTATGTTGATAACCTAACATCATTAATCCAAACATTTTATAAGTAGGGCTTCTAAAGTAGTGCCTCTAAAAAGAGTAACGCTGTAGCGGTTTAGTTATTCACTGAATGTATCAACTTATTAATACACACACTCCTGCACGACAGCAAGCCACAGATTGCTTGCAAAACCAATAAACAAACAGCCTACTAGTGTCGTACTCACAACGATACCCATTGGGTATCTTTTAAATTTACTGGACAGTCTTTGGCCTGCCAACACCATCACATTCTCGTAGCTCAAGCTGATCATTTGTAAAATGATAGCCAGTATCAAAAATGACATTAAAGGATACGCATAGCTTGGCTCTACGAGATGTACAAAGAACGATAGAAAAAATGAAATGCCTTTTGGACTGGTCAGACTCAATATCAATTTTGGGTAAAAAACACTATGTCGTATTCCAAATAGATGTCAATAGGATATTTAATTGTTACGGTTTGATAGGTTTGCGGAGGTTCATTATTGTGTTAAGTTATTTAAGCGCTCAGTATCACAGTCAACGGCGACCATAATCAAAGCCCCCTAAAACGCATACAAGGCAGCCGAGTGTAGATAGATGTGATACTTCAAGTGAGGATAACACCGTGGTGAATTGAAAGTGACTTCACAGTGATTTAACAGCAACTTAGCAATAACTGAGGAGCTCACTGGCTATATCATTAAGATCAACAACCAGTAGCACCAATGACAATGGATTTATAAAGCACACTTACCAACTTAAGGAAAAGGTCAATTATGACGCTAGATAACAATGTATTACGTGAACGTATTAGCTTGTTGGGCTCATTTTTAGGTGACGCCATTTCGCGCGAATCAGGCGAGCAAACCGTGCAAACTATCGAAACACTGCGTAAAGGCTTTATTAGACAACGCCGTGAGCCTAATGAAGCAAACAAACAACAGCTCATCGACTTTATTGCTTCTTTGGACAATCAAGCCTTAAAGAACGTCATACGTGGCTTTTCTATCTATTTTTTCCTTGCTAATCTAAGCGAAGAGAACTATTTACGTGAACAACGCCAAGCCCAACGTCTCCAATCAGAGCACAGCTGGGAAGGCTCGTTTCGCCGTACGCTACTTGAGTGTCGTGAGCGCAATATTGAACCTGCGCAAATGCAAGAGCTGATTGATCAGTTAAAATTCATGCCTGTGTTTACCGCGCATCCTACCGAAGCGCGTCGCCGTACGACGATGAACATACTACAAAGCCTTTTTACTCATAGTGATGCACTAAACAATCTAGACAAAAACAGCTTTGCCTATGAGCAAGCAAAAGAGCAAACCGCTCAAACCATTGATTTGCTGTGGTCATCTGATGAAGTACGTACCCGCAAACCTCTGGTCTATGATGAAATCAATAACGGACTGCATTATTTTAATGCCAGTTTATTTAGTGCCATTCCTAAGGTTTATCGTAATATTAAAAAAGCCATTACCGATATCTATCCAGAACTGACCGACTATCCGTTGCCAGCATTCATCAGCTTCGGCTCTTGGATCGGTGGTGATAGAGATGGCAACCCATTTGTGACTTTTGAAACCACAGAACGTGCCGTATTGATGCATGCTGATACCGTACTGCGTCACTATCAAGTATTGATCAAAAAGCTGCGTCGCCAGCTGATCCACAGTGATACGATTGTGACCATCCAACCTGAGGTCTATGCCAAAATTGAGAGCTATGGCGAACTCGATAAGCGAGTCTTTGATTACAATCCCGACGATTACAGTAATGAGCCTTATCGTCGATTGCTCTCTATCATTCTGACTAAAGTCAAAGCCACTCATCGCCGCATCCAAAGCCAAGGCACAGATATCGAGGCCGAAAAAGACGCGTACCGCAATCCACAAGAATTACTAGAAGACCTGCGCATTATTCGTCAAAGCGCAAACACGCACGATACCGCGCATGCAGAAGGCTTATTGCTTGATGTGATTCGTTTGGTCAAAACTTGCGGCTTTCATTTGGCGGCACTCGATATCCGTCAAGAGTCGTTTTACCATAGCGAAGTGATTGCCGATATCTTTGCCAGTGCTTCTAACCTGCCTGATTATCAAACGCTCAATGAGCTAGAACGCCAAGAGTGGCTCACACGCTTGCTCGAAAAGCCCGGCACACCGCTTATCTATACCGACAATCTGGGTGACAAAACACGCGAACAGTTAGCGCTGATGAACTCTGTGGCGACATTACGTAAATTGGTCGGACCAGACACCTTTGGTAGTTATGTCATCTCAATGACCAATAATGCCAGTCAACTGCTAGAAGTCTTGCTATTAATGCGCTTTGCAGGCTTGTGTACCGTTGACGCTGATGGTCAACTGTCTGCTGACCTACCCGTCGCACCCTTGTTTGAAACCATCGAAGATCTTAAAAACATCGACCAAATACTACCTGCCGTGTTAGACAATCCACTGTACCGTGGACTGCTACAGAACACCGATAACACGCAAGAGATCATGCTAGGTTACTCAGACTCATCGAAAGATGGCGGCATCATCACCTCGGCATGGCAGCTTTATAGCGCACAGCAAACTATTAACGATATTGCCGAAAAATATGGCATCAAAACACGACTGTTCCATGGTCGCGGTGGTTCTGTGAGCCGTGGTGGCGGATCAACACACAAAGCAATTGCTGCCCAACCTGCGGGCACCCTGCACGGTCAAGTTAAAGTGACCGAACAAGGTGAAGTGTTATATGCCAAGTACGCCAATACCGACACCGCTGTGTTCGAGCTCACCATGGGTATCACAGGTACACTCAAAGCCTGCTCGTCAAGGTTTGTGGTGCAGCCTACTGAGTTACCAGATTATGAGGCACTGTTTGCACGCTTAGCAGATGCGGGTGAGCAACGTTATCGTGAGCTGACTGACCATACCGAAGGGTTTTATAAATTCTATTCCGAGGTCACGCCAGTACAAGAAATCTCTTTATTGAATATTGGCTCACGTCCTGCCCATCGCAAAAAAGGCCTACCAAGTAAGACCACGTTGCGAGCGATTCCTTGGGTGTTTGGTTGGTCATTAGCACGCTTTACCCTACCTGCTTGGTATGGTGTCGGTAGTGCGCTAGATAGCGTCAAAAAAGACGAAGCGTTGATGAAAGAAATGAGTACTAAATGGCCGTTCTTTAGTGTGTTTATGAGTAATATTGAGATGGCCTTTACCAAAGCCAATATGAATATTGCCGAGGCCTACAGCCAGTTGTGTGATGATGAGCCGCTGCGCAAACAGATTATGACAGCGGTCACGGACGAATACGCACTGACCAACTCAGGTCTAAACTCGCTGCTTGAGCAAGACTCTTTATTGTCTAGCCAAGAAAACTTAGCGGCATCCCTTCAGTGGCGAGATGCTTATCTAGACCCGATTAACTATATACAGATTGAGCTGTTAAAACGTGCCAGACAACAGGGCACCCCTAACCATACGGAACATGGCGACCTTAATGTAGAAGATCCATTGATCCGTAGTATCAATGCGCTGGCAGCGGGCTTACGCAATACAGGTTAAGAGCATCTGTAGGACAAATAAAACATTTATACCAATTGAGGTTCCGTGAGCGGAGCCTCATTTTTTTCACCAGATTTTAATAAACGTCAAAATAAATAGCCCATTCGAGTGAATTGAAGACACGCGCCAGTAATACTAGGAATAAGCATATCAACCAAGATATTCGATATCGTACTGACACTAAACGGAATTATCGAGCCATCTTATTTAAACCAACTGACAAGACACCATATTCCATTGGCCGTCCATATTCGCTTGTACCAAGGCATCATGTAGTGCATCGGACACAAATACATAACTCATCAACAAGGGGTCGTGCCATAGATCTAGCTCGCAGTTTAGTGCTGACTTACTAACTAATAGTTGTTTGTCTTTGATAGGTATACTGGTTGCGTATCTTTGCTTACCATCAAAGCTAGAACTAGCATAAGAGGAAAATGACTCGTTCACCTGAGGGTGCGGGTATTGAATATATTCTCGTCTTTCACATAGATTAAGAAAATAAAAGGTTTCCTCACTACACAGCTGCTGGGTTTCAAGGTCGTAGATTTGTACTGGCGTGAGCGTACTCTCCCCTAAGCGAAACTGCTGTAGCAGCTCGGCACAGGCTTGGGTAAGCACAACGCCACTACTTCTTACCTTGAAAATATATTCAGACGATGGCGGTAGCTTAGTGTCACTACTCTCTACCCACAAGCTGTCTGGTAAGTGATTGGTCTTAGAAAAACCACTGCTAGCGTTAGACAGCTCCAACATTTCTTCTTTAAACACCTTTTTTATTTCTAATAACTTAGGGTCAGCTGTTTTTTCTATACGTTGAAGTACTTTCCAATGCTTAGGAAAGTCATATTTTTTACTATTAGCAGGATAGATATCGTAAAAATTGACAGACGTTAGCTTAAAGCCTGCCAGCCAGACGTTGTTTGTATTGCTCATTTATTCTTCCTTAGTTAGGGCGTGTCCTCAATCTGAACAGTAAACGGTAAATGGACTAAAACCTCTCAAGTTAATATCTATAGATGTGACAGAAAAATGGTGGTTTCTTGGTCAGTCGAAACCGCCCTTCCATGTCTACAACATATCCACTCATTATTCATTGTCCTAAATTTTACGGCTTTACCATTGGCGCTTCTTCAACGCACTACTTAATTATTTAAGCTAAAGGCTGTCTTCAAATATTTAAATCCACCGAAACAACAGCCAATCCCACAGGATTTTAAAGAAGCTTGGATAATCACTATGCGGTAAAACTTCAATAATGATATCAATCATAATGGCTAGAATTGATAAGGAGGCCAGCATTGCGACTACTATCATCGCAAAATAGAGTGCTCTTTCTAATAAGGTAGCAGGCTTCATGAGTTCTGGTATCGGCGGGTTTTTATTTAAGTCAAATTTATCGTTGAGACCTACCTCACACTCGTTCTCTATCTCAGCGGAGAAATGCGGGGTGGTTGAGGTGAATATAGAAAGGCGACGTCCCCATAGCTTTAAAAACCAAAAAGGTATATTTACGACAAATAACGAAACAAACCTTACGGATGTCTTTGGGTACTCAACATTCATAAATCGATAATAATAATCAAATAAGGAACGCTGCATGCTTTCTTTAAAGGTCTCTTTACGCTGATGGATAGGAAGTATGTGATCAATGCTACTGGCTACTTCAGCGAGCTCGCTATCATTTGTAGCAGACATATAACGATTAACAAACTCAAAATGACCGTATAAGGCCTCATCTACATCAAGATAATGAATCGGTAAACTAAAAATCTGCTGAATAATACCTTTATCGTCTCCGTCGCAGTGGCGGATATCTCTCGGTGTGTTGGTGGAGATCTGCATTTGTACTTTTAGACTCGCCCAGTCATAGGCCTCTACCTTTTTATTGGTACCCATGACATAGACTTTGCCCTCTTTACGATTAAAGCGAACGGGAAAGTAAGTGTAAGAAAACAGCTCTCGGCTAAGGCGTCTTATCAATGCATAAATAAGCCCAAACAATGCAATATTTGCCACGATATAAAACAGGAAATCGATGCTAAGCCCATTTTTATTAAACTCAAAGAGCATACTATAGCCCACAACACCTATACCAAAAATCGCTACTAAAGAAATGATTAAGTGGCTCCAAACCACATCGCCACGGATAAAGTCCCACATATCTACCAGCTCCATGTAGGTGCTATTAAACTGTACGATAGGACGTTCGGGGCGTGGCGGATAGTCAGGTCTCTGGTATGGATTTCGCTCATGTTTTGAGTTACCTGTCTTACCTGCTTTGCCTAAAGTGTCATCGGATGTTCTTTTTTTTCTGCGTTTCATTAAATCAATTACCTTTTATTCCGCCACCTTTTTAAAGTATTTTCATACTCGTTGATGTCTTGTTTATTATTGTTTTTATTGATGGCACCATTGGCTGCTTTGTCTATGGCATTTCCGAAATTCAAGCGATAGTCATTATAAATATATATTTTTGCCTACATCATCAGAAGTTTATACTTTAGACATTGCAACTAAAAATCCAGTCTAAATCCACCGAAACAACAGCCAATCCCACAGTATTTTAAAGAAACTTGGGTAATCTCCATGTGGTCGCGCGGCACCGATGATATCAATAATAATGGCGAGTATCGATAAGGAGGCTAGCGTTGCAACTACCATCATAACGACATAAAACACTTTTTCTAACAAGGTAGCAGGCTCCATGAGCGCTGGTATCGGCGGGTTTTTATTTAAGTCAAATTTATCGTTGGGATCTACATCACATTGGGCTTCTATCTCAAAAGGAAAATGCGGCGTGCTAGACGTTAATACCGCTAAACGACGTCCCAATAGCTTTAAAAACCAAAAAGGAATATTTATAGCAAATAACCAATCCAGTCTTATGGACTTCTCTGGGTACTCTATATCCATAAACCGATAGTGATAATCAAATAAAGTACGCTGTACACTTTCCTTAAAGGTTTCTTTACGCTGATGGACGGGGAAAATATGACGGATACTACTGGCTACCTCAGCGAGTTCGCTATCATCTTTGGCAGACATATAGCGATTAACAAACTCAAAATGACCGTATAGTGCCTCATCTATATCAAGATAACGAAAAGGCAGACTAAAAGTGCGTTGGATAATGCCCTTGTCATCCACATCGCAGCAGCGGATATCCCAAGGTGCATTGGCATCGGTCTGTATTTGTATCTTTAGACTACCCCAGTCATAGGTTTCTACTTCTTTATTGGCACCAATGACATAGACTTTGCCCTCTTTACGATTAAAACGAATGGGGAAATAGGTGTAGGTAAACAGTTCTCGGCTAAGACGTCTTAATAGTCCATAAATAAATCCAAATAAGATAGCAACCATCAAGCATAAAAATAAAATAAAAAAAGTAAACCCATTTTTGTTTATTTCTAAATAAAATATGTAGCTAGAAGTCCCCAGTATAAAAATTGCTACTAAAGAAAGAAATAATTGACTCCAGACAATCTCGCCACGGATAAAGTCCCACATGTCTACCAGCTCCATATAGGTGCTATTAAACTGTACGACAGTACGCTGCGGACGTAGCGGATAGTCAAGCTTCTGATATGGGCGCAGCTCATGTTGTACATTATCTACTTTATAGGCTTTACCTAAGGTGTCGTAGGTTCCGTTTTTTCCGCGTCCTATCATGTCGATCATCGTTTTACTCCGCCGTCTTTATTAAAGCATCGCCATGCGTCTAGATGGCTTGTTTATTATTATTATTTTTATTGATAGCACCATTGTCTAAACACCTCTATTGTCAAACTCAACTATTATAAGCCACTACCGCCCAAGCAAATAGACTAGCATTAATCAGTATGATACATACCCATCTGACATTAACTTCCCAATTGCTGCCTTCAAAGGCTAATTTGGCTTCATCAGTTATAGGTTGTATCGGATAGGGATTGTCTTGTCCATCCCAAGTGAGCAGCTTACTGACTTCAGGATGTAATATAGCTCGCTTGGTACATTGATAATGATTGGCCTGAAATAAATTACCCAAAGCGATTATTGAGCCTATTATAAATACCATGATCTGGTCACCACCAGAATGATTGCTAGGTAGTATGCCGTTTTTGCGATAGATAATATCAGCACAGGCAAATAGCGATTTGCTTGTGTCAGCTGGATAAGCCTCACAGAACTGAGCGTCTACTGGCAACTCATCTGCAGTGCTTTCCATATAAGTGCGGATAAATGCCCATTGTACGCGTGGGTTGACTCTATAATCTTCTAGCTTGAGATGATGGGTGATGTCACCTGTATTAGGATCTGCAACATATAGATTAAGCGGTGTGTAGGCTCGATTGTACGGATCTTGATGAAGGTCTGGATGGACGTCTTTGTAGTCTACTATTTTCAGCTCATAGGGCTGCCTAAACTTCATGAGTGGACGGTAGTAATAAGCTATTTTCTGTTCTTTTTTTAAAAAGTAGTATTGGGTGCGAATGAAGTACTTTCTGATGAATTGATAGAGAAGTAGAATTAAAGGTGTACATGCTGGTATAAACATGAAAACCCCAACTATTAAAAACCAAACCATAAAATCGGAATTCAATAAATCTTTATCTCCTACTACTATCAGACTCATAACACAAAACATAAAAACAGAAAAATAAACCCAGCCAATCGCAAAATAAAATACCCAAAAGTACGCTGGTAGGAATGTTAAGTAATCAGGATTAACATCATGAATTTCTTGATTAAGATGTTCAACGTCTTCTACTTCCTCAAACAACTTCTGATCGATCTCTTTGCTATAAGGACGGTCAATAGGATTATGAAGCTCGCTAATATGAGTAGCAAAGTCGTCGCGTAGTTGCATTCACAGCCTTCTTGTTTTTATTTAAGCGATCACACTAAATGAAACAAATACAGTAGTTTATAGGCCAACCCTGTGTCATACCCCTTGATCGCCCCTATCATGTCAACAAAAAATGCAAAAACGAACAACATGATGATACCGAATAAAATAAGCGCGAAACTAAATACTAGCTTTTTCCAAACTGGCTGATTGGCAGCTTCAATATTGCCTTCGGGTAAGTTTTTGTTTAAGTCATACGGATCGTTAGGATCTATCTGACATTCAGCTTCAATCTCAGGGCTAAACTTAGGGGTGATGCTAGTGTTGATAGATAGTAAGCGTCCCAGGTAACGTAGCCATGTAGGAATTAAAATAGCTGCTGTACCGATATCTGGCTCAAAAGCTTGTTTTGAATACTCAAGATTATCATATGGATTCAATAAATCGATAAAAGTTCTCTGAAAAGATTCTAACGGATTTTCACGATTTTTGTGTACAGGATGAATATAGCGTATAGCATTTTTGACCTCTTCAATTTGCTTATCATTACCTTCCATATATCGACGAACAAACTCGAAATGGTAAACCAAATAGTCGCTGGCACTCAAATAAACAAACGGCAAGCTAAACATCCCCGTAATAGTAACACCATCATCGGCTAAAGTAATACCACGTACATCACCACCGTCTTTGTAGGTAGTGGCCATATAGAATTTTAGGTCATCCCAATCAAAAACTTGTACTTGGCGATTGGCTTGGCGAACATAAACCTTTCGTGTTTTTCGATTAAAACGAATGGGAAGGTAGGTATAGCTGAATAGCTCCGTTGAGAGTAAAGCCAATAAATAAATAAAAGCAACTATAAAGGCTAACGTTATGGTACTTGCTAATATCCCTAATAGAAAAGAGCCTGTTAGGAACTCGTCATACAGTATGACAAAACCTAAGTAAATGACACCTGATATTAGTCCTAAAAAAAACAAACTGCCAAACGTGACGTCACCTCGTATTCTATCCTGACGGCCTGTTAGCTCCATATAAGTTGAATTAAACTGTACGACGGTACGCTGAGGATAAAGTGGTACGTTATAATTGTGTGTTTTATCTAGCCATTTAAAGTCCTGAATCTCTTGAACTCGTCCGCCTAGACCTACACCAAAATCACCACCGAATTTTTGATTTATTTCTTTATAACTAAGTTTTGCAAAGGGGTTTCTACCATTAATATCTATCATTTAATTATCCTGTAGGTCAATATCGTCACCCACCACAGCACGATCAAACTGCTCTAATGTATGCTCAAGTGACCAAGCTTGAGAGCACGTTTCAGGCATTGAATATTTTCTATATGGTCATCGCCTGCTATTTCTATAACCTTACAGTCCTGATGTGAATCCTGAGCGAGGATAAAAAAGCAAAGCACTGGTTAGACCGAGCGTAAGGTGAAAGCTATGATCGAGTAGGAAAAGAAATGAGCGCAGGTGAAGTTTCTACATCAAGGATGGATCCATAGCAACCTGAAGAAACTATTCCGTGATACCGGCTGTATCGGTTTTACATTCAAATAGCGATATTAAATAACGGTCCCTCATTTATTCTGTCGCATCTACTTCAATGCCTTTCAAGCCACTGTCTAACTGTTTAAGCTAAGAGCTATCTTCAGATATTTAGATCCACCGAAATAACAGCCAATCCCACAGTATCTTGAAGAAGCTTGGGTAATCTCCATGTGGTCGCGCAGCACCGATGATATCAATAATAATGGCGAGTATCGATAAGGAGGCCAGCGTTGCAACTACCATCATCACGACATAAAACACTTTTTCTAACAAGGTAGCAGGCTCCATGAGCGCTGGTATCGGCGGGTTTTTATTTAAGTCAAATTTATCGTTAGGATCTACATCACATTGGGCTTCTATCTCAAAAGGAAAATGCGGCGTGCTAGACGTCAATACGGCTAAACGACGGCCCAACAGCTTTAAAAACCAAAAAGGGATATCAATCATAAACGTCCAGTCTAACTTTAGAGTGTCTTCTGGATATTCCATATCATTGAAATCGTGATGATACGCAAATAAAGAACGCTGTACACTTTCCTTAAAGGTTTCTTTACGCTGATGGACGGGGAAAATATGACGGATACTACTGGCTACCTCAGCGAGTTCGCTATCATCTTTGGCAGACATATAGCGATTAACAAACTCAAAATGACCGTATAGTGCCTCATCTATATCAAGATAACGAAAAGGCAGACTAAAAGTGCGTTGGATAATGCCCTTGTCATCCACATCGCAGCAGCGGATATCCCAAGGTGCATTGGCATCGGTCTGCATTTGTATCTTTAGACTACCCCAGTCATAGGTTTCTACTTTTTTATTGGCACCGATGACGTAGACTTTGCCGTCTTTACGATTAAAACGAACGGGGAAATAGGTGTAGGTAAACAGTTCTCGGCTAAGACGTCTTAATACAACATAGAAAAGAGCAAAAAGCGTTGAGGTGAGAAGGATAAATACAACAAAGTATAGACTTATACCATCCTTATCAAAAATCATACCTAATACT
>NZ_JBQSVP010000050.1:0-21416 GCF_052376345.1 Psychrobacter sp. AOP5-GZ1-6
AAGCGTTTAAGCGATGTGAATATCGGTTTGACGGCTATTTTGCTTGGTTTTATGGTGGTATTAGGCCCAACGCTTTTCATCTTTGACAGCTTTCTAGAAAACATCGGTAATTATCTTTCAGTGGTTGTGCCGCTAGGTCTATGGGGTGAGGCTTATGAAGGTCAAGACAACTGGCAGTCAGCATGGACGATATTCTATTGGGCATGGTGGGTAAGTTGGGCTCCATTTGTCGGTGTGTTTATTGCTCGTATTAGCCGTGGTCGTACGATTAGAGAGTTTATTCTTGGGGTGTTACTCATTCCCATGACGATACTATTCTTTTGGTTTTCAACGTTTGGTGGTGTTGCTATCCATATGGAGCTGCTTGCTGCTATCGATCCAGCGCTAGCCAGTCCAGGGCTAGTCGAAGCAGTACAAACGGACTTTGGTAGTGCAATTTTTAAATTGGTTGAGTACTATCCATTGGCGCAGCCCATTACTTTTATGATTGTCATTATGATTGTACTTTGGTTTGTGACGTCATCAGATTCTGCAAGTTTTGTTATTGATATGTTGACAGCAGGTGGTGATACTAATCCGCCAAAGATCCAACGCTTATTTTGGGCAAGTACGGAAGGTGTTATTGCAGCTATATTGCTTGCAGCAGGTGGGTTGAGCGCGTTACAAGCAGCTGCTATCGTGGCAGGGTTACCATTTGCTTTGGTGGTATTTGCAATGATGTATGCGTTATTGCGTGGTTTGAGTCGAGATCGACTGATACTATATAGAGCGCAGCAACACTTTATTACTGAAGAATCAGCGGACCATAACTCGGCAGATGAGTTTGCTGACGAGCACTTGTTAAAAGGACCACCTAAGATTGTAAAAGGCGAATAACCATCAAAATAACTGATAATTCTTACATAAGATATTATTAATTAGAGGGTTGGTATAAGTCGTAAAGAGCCCTGAGATACATGAGTATCTTAGGGTTTTTTGTATTTTGAACCGTGGTGAGTGCCTGCTCAGATTTGATAGTTCAAGCATATCTTGGTATGGTAGCCGGTCCAAAATATTGAGATTAATACATGGATCATGTGAAAGTTGGTCGGTTAGGCATTTTTCCACGGGTAAGTAGACCTGTGTTTTTAACGTCAGCATTGTTAATTATGGCGTTTATCATCTTCGGTACTCTTTTCAATGAGCAAGCAGAACTTGTCTTTAGTCAGGCAAAAGCTTTTGTGTCTTTGCGGTTTGGCTGGTTTTTTATTGTGGTCGTCAATTTAACGTTGGTGATGAGTATCTATATGATATTTAGCCGTTATGGCGATATCAGGCTAGGTCATCAAAACGAAAAGCCAGAATACAATTTGGTCTCTTGGATTGGCATGTTGTTTTCAGCTGGTATTGGTATTGGCCTGATTTATTGGGGGACTGCCGAGCCGCTATATCACTTTATGTCGCCACCGTTAGGAGATGGTGAGACCATTGAAGCTGCTAAACTGGCGATGAATATATCATTTCTGCATTACGGTTTTCACGTGTGGGCACTCTATGGCATGGTGGCATTAGCACTGGCTTATTTTCATTACCGTGTAGGTTTACCGTTGGCCATACGCTCGACACTATATCCTCTCATAGGCAAAAAAATATATGGTCCTATGGGTCATACTGTCGACATCTTAGCAGTATTTGGTACGATGTTTGGTGTCGTGACCACGCTTGGTTTAGGGGTGTTACAGATCAACTCAGGTCTGAATGCTTTATTCGATGTTCCTATTAATACGTCTACTCAGATTATTCTCATTGCATTTATTACTTTACTTGCAGCTGGCTCTTTATTTTTAGGGTTAGACAAAGGCATCAAGCGTCTAAGCAATATGAATATCCTATTCACGGCAGTTTTACTAAGCTTTGTGGTCATCTTAGGTCCAACACAGTTTATTTTGAATAGTTTTGTCGAAAATATTGGCAACTACTTACATCAAGTTATTCCGCTAGGTCTTTGGACAGAATCGTATCGAGGCGAAGAAAACTGGCAGTCGTCATGGACGATATTTTATTGGGCATGGTGGATCAGCTGGTCACCATTCGTCGGTGTGTTTGTTGCTCGTATTTCTCGTGGTCGTACCATTCGTGAGTTTATATTAGGGGTGCTTTTAATCCCTATTACGATCTTATTTCTATGGTTTACAGCTTTTGGTGGTTCATCAGTACACATGGAGTTGATGGCTGCTGCTGATCCTAGTATCGCCAGTCCTGGACTTATTGAAGCGGTTAAAGCCGATACAGGTAGTGCCATATTTAAGCTGATGGAGTCTTTTCCTTTTACGGCTGCCATGAACGCTCTCATTGTTGTGATGATCGTATTGTGGTTCGTGACGTCGTCAGATTCAGCGAGTTTTGTGATTGATATGTTGACTTCAGGTGGTGATACCAATCCTCCAAAAATTCAGCGTCTGTTTTGGGCGGGAACTGAAGGGATTATTGCAGCGGTATTGTTGGCAGCAGGTGGCTTACAGGCTTTACAAGCAGCTTCTATCGTTTCAGGTTTCCCTTTTGCTATTGTCATCGTTATTATGATGTATTCGTTACTGCGAGGTTTGAGTCGAGATCGTCTGATACTATATCGGAACCAACAGTGGTTCGTTACTGAAGAGTCAGCAGAGCATAATTCGGCCAATGAGTTCCGTGATGAAGAGCTGCTTACAGGTCCCCCTGACTTGGAAACCTATGATAATTAGTTGATTGTATAAAATAATGTGATACTCAAAAGCCCTCACTTAATCACAAGTAAGGGCTTTTTTTAATGTTGTTTATACTAGGTTACGAGCATTGCCCTTTGACATAGCCTAATGCCGCAGTTGTGCCACATGCTGAGCATGAGTTACCCGCAGTACGATAGTTGAGCCCTGCATCAGTTTTTATCGTGACACAGACAGGGTCGTATTGTGCGGTACACATTGTTTGTTCAGGATTATAGGGCGGACATTTTGTAAAAATATTGTCGCTAGGCACTGAGTGATTGTGTTCAGTGCTATGAATAGGGTGTGTAGGCGTATCAGACGAACCTACACCTTGGATGTTACTACAGCCAGTCAACGCGATGGTTGCAGATAAACCTGATAATAATAAGCGTGATCGCCATGATTTTAATAAATAGTTCATAGTAATACGTCCTTATAAAAGATAAATTCCGATAAATTCCTGTTATCGATAGTTAGTTTCAACCATGTTATAAATCAAATGGTTTCAATCCATATTATCCTATTTATGAGAAGTCATCTACTAAATGATAATTAACAAAAAACCCAAGCTTAATCATAAACTTGGGTTTGATTTTATTGCTATAAAATTTTTGGACATTCTAAAAAATTAGTGAAAGACCATTGTATTATTCTGCTGATTTATCATCTTGGTTAAGCTGAACGTATTGGTCAAAATTTTGTGCATAATCCGTTAGGTTATCGCTGAGCATTTGGCGATATTGTTTCACATAAAATTCAACGATATCGTCTTTTTCCTTGGCAAAGTCATCACCTTTGACGAATCCAATAGAAGCGACTGAAGCGCTATAACGTGCAGCTGCATATAATAAAGAAGCGCCTACTTGTCCTGAGTGAGCGTCAGGGCTCAATTGGCTATTTGCCATACCAATAATAGCATCAGCACGTTGGTAAAACGCTTGCATTTCAGGGGTGATTTCAATATTGGCATCAGTATCGTTGTTTTGAGTAGTGTCTTGAGACATGAGCTGCTCCTAATAAGTATCGATAAATTTTAGTATATAAAAACGGTCTGTAGAAATCTAAAGCAAGGGTTTTATAAACCAGCATCTGCCTTCAAGATTTCAGCTTTGTCTGTTTTTTCCCATGTAAAGGCAGTCTCTGAACCTGGACGGCCAAAATGACCGAAGGTAGCAGTTTGCTGATACATTGGTTGCAATAAATTCAGCATGCGGGTAATGCCGTAAGGGCGCAAATCAAAATGGGTGCGAATCAGACGAATGATTTCATCGTTGCTGATTTTGCTAGTACCAAAGGTATTGACAGAGATAGAGGTTGGCTCCGCGACCCCAATTGCATAGCTGACTTGAACTTCACAGCGATCAGCAAGTCCTGCAGCTACGATATTTTTTGCGACATAACGTACCGCGTAAGCAGCACTACGATCTACCTTTGAGGGGTCTTTACCACTAAAGGCACCGCCACCATGACGAGCCATGCCGCCATAAGTGTCGACGATGATTTTACGACCAGTGAGACCAGCATCACCGACAGGGCCGCCAATCACAAACTTACCAGTTGGGTTGATGTGGTAGCGTGTACCAGCATGTAATAAATTAGCTGGTAATACTTGCTTGATGATAGATTCCATCACGGCTTCTTGTAGGTCAGCTTGAGAGATACTAGGATCGTGTTGTGTTGATAACACTACTGCATCAATCGCGACAGGTTTGTTGCCATCATACTTTAGTGTAACTTGTGCTTTGGCATCTGGGCGTAACCAAGGCAGATCTCCTGCACGGCGTAGCTCAGACTGGCGCTCCATTAAACGATGCGCAAACTCGATAGGGGCGGGCATCAACACGTCGGTTTCATTACTGGCATAGCCAAACATTAAGCCTTGGTCACCTGCACCTTGTGCTTCAGGGTCACTACGATCAACACCTTGGGCAATCTCAGGAGATTGTTTGCCGAGCATATTAATCACTGCGCAAGTCTCACCATCAAAACCTAAGTCTGAATGGTGATAGCCAATGCCGTTAACAGTATCACGAACGAGACGCTCTAAATCGATATTTGCCGTCGTAGTGATTTCACCAGCGAGTATTACAGCACCCGTTTTTACCAAGGTTTCGCATGCCACACGTGCGTGTAGGTCTTCTTGTAAAATCGCATCAAGGATGGCGTCTGAGATTTGGTCAGCCATTTTGTCAGGATGACCTTCACTTACAGATTCTGAGGTAAATAAGTTGTATTCACGCATAAAGGGGTCGCTTAATTGCAGGGACTGTAGTTTACGAACTCAGTCATTATTAAATATATTGGAATAAAAAGACGAAAAGGAATCAAAAAATTATCATATTTTACCGTGTATCGAAGCAAAACTCTAGCAATGGATGGTGTTATGAGGTAACTGGATATTGATTAAGGATGGCAAGGGTCAGTATCTTGTTTTCTTAAAGCATAAATAAATTTTATAGAGATAAATAGCTATCTATATCATCTTGTAAGCATGAGATTAATGCTTTATCCATATAATGATAATCATCAGGAATATCTAAAACAATGATGTTTTTGCTATCAAGCTGATGACGAAACTGTTCATTGATATAGCGCTTATGCTTATTTTCCATCACAAAGACAATATCTGCCCAATGAATATCTTTTATATTGATGTGCTTACGAGCAGAACGGCTGGTACCCGCAGAGCGCACAGACAAATTAGGGTGATTTGAATAGATTTTTTCAGCAGTCGGACTACGCCATTTATTTTTTGTACACACAAAAAGTAGATTCATTAAACCTCTTATCATAAAGCGTGGTTATAGCTCTAAAAACGCTGCTTTGTCCTTAAACATACACTCATCATAGACAGGGCAAGCACCGCATTTTGGTGTGCGCGCTTGACAAGTATAGCGGCCATGTAAAATAAGGTAATGATGGGCATCAACGATGAAATCATCTGGGATACGCTCAACCAGCTTTTTTTCGACAATTAATACGTTCTTTCCAGTAGCCAGACCAGTACGATTACCCACTCGAAATATATGAGTATCGACCGCCATGGTAGGTTGACCAAAAGCAGTATTTAACACCACATTGGCTGTTTTGCGGCCCACACCTGCCAGTGACTCTAAGTCTTTACGGTTGTCAGGTACGGTGCTATCAAATTTATCAATCAAGTCGCGACAGGTCTTAATGACGTTTTTGGCTTTGGCGTTATATAGGCCAATATTTTTGATATAGGATTTCAGACTGTCTTCACCCAATGCTAATATCGCTTTTGGGGTGTTTGCGACTGGATACAATTGCTGAGTTGCAATATTGACACTCACATCGGTGGCTTGTGCGGACAGAATCACCGCAATCAGTAATTCAAAATTGCTGTTGTAATTTAGCTCTGTCACTGGTTCATCAATTGTCGCTGCCAACTTTTCAAAAAACGGGCGCACGTCACGGTTGGGCATTCGTCTGGATGGTGGGGTGTCGGCTGTTTTATGTTTGACGGTTTTACTCATGGTATCTTTACTACTATTTTGGCGATCAGTTATTCAAACTGTTGGCTATCAAGTTATCTGAGTGCTACTGGCTGTCTACTTTTTCTATTATTTTATAAGCTGTTTATGCCTAACTATATCAAACCCAAAAAACACGATTAACTGTGTCAAAATTGCTTAGCCTATTATGCGCAGTACTTGCACTTCTTTATTGGCTACTTTGATTTTTGTAGATGGTGTTATAGCTGTGACAGCTCTTCTTGTAGTGCGTCGAGCTCCGCTTGTTTTTGTGGATTAGCACGAACACTTAACTGCTTCTCAAGCTTTTTAATTTTACTACGAAGTTTAGCCGTTGCAATGGTGTTTTTTGCTTGTGCTTCACTGATGTTTAACGACTGGCTAGCGGCATTGTTGAGTTTTGCCTCGACCATACTAACTACAGGTCTACTATTGTTACTATCGGTAAGTTGTTTGGTGACGCGTCTTAGGTGATTGTGATAGCGTTGTCTTAAATCTTCTTGTTCTGCTATACGCTCAGTCTCAGATACTTCTCGCTCAATCGTGACTAAGTCAATGCAGTCAACGGGACAAGGTGCAATACACAGCTCGCAACCAGTACACAAGTCTGTAAATATCGTATGCATATGCTTGCCTGTACCGACGATGGCATCGACTGGACAAGCAGGAATGCATTTAGTACAGCCGATGCAATCATCTTCACGGATAATAGCGCGTACCTCAGTAGGGCGTTCAGAGGTCGCATCTACGGGCCATTGAGAAGGTGCAGCATTCAGCAGTGCTTCCTGACTATCGATATCGATAATGTCAGCAATCGCATTGGTCACTGGTTGACCACCAGGCACACATTTATTATAGGGCTCATTATTTAGTACGATAGCAGCTGCATAAGGCAAGCAACCATCTGGATGTTCGCAAAGCCCACATTGTGTCTGCGGTAGACAAGCATCGATAGAAGATATTTGCGTTTGTATATCCGCCGGCAGTGTTTCTAGATTTAATGCATTGAACAATATAGGTAAGTTGACTAAGCGAATATTGGCGCTACTTTGCATATAATAAATGACCTTGATATCAGTAATAAGTGCTGACATTATACCATTGACTAAAAGTACAATTATCCATAACGGACTTGTTTAATCTAAAGCGGTATACCTTGTTCGCTCATGATTTGCGCAATCAGCTCATGGGCAATACTGCCTTTGGGTGGTATTCTAGGTAGGTTGGATACATCAAAAAAGTCCGCATGAGACAGCTCATCTTCTTGAATGACAAGATCACCATCTGCATACGTAGCACGAAAACCAAGCATTAAATTAGAAGGAAATGGCCATGGCTGGCTGCTTACATAGCGAATATCTGACAGGCTGATGTTCACCTCTTCTGTTACTTCACGAACGACCGCATGCTCTAAGCTTTCTCCAACTTCTACAAAACCTGCAATCAAACCATACATAGGTGGCAGTGTTTGCTGTCCATGACGGTGATGATGGGCGAGCAAAATTTGCATTTCGCCAGTGCTTGGATTCGGCCGAGTAATGGCGGTAATGACACAAGGTTGTACACGTGGGTATTGGTGTAGTTTGCATGCCGGACAGACCATCGCGCGCTCAGATTGTTTGGCATGAGTCGTGGCATTGCCACAACGACTGCAAAACTGCGTGTCTGCTTGCCATCGTAGTAATTGAATCGCTTGGCTAAGCTGATCGGATAATGACACAGGTAGCTGGGCAATGAGCTCACGATAATGAACAAAAGCATTACCGCTAGGCTCATCGATAGGGGGCAGTATGATACTGTTTGCTGTTGCGTAATCACAAGTAATAGCAAAAGCCGCTTGTGCGGTAAAATTATCGTCAGTATCCGCTGTTGCGTCATTTACGCTGTCATTACTATTAGATAGCCAATGATTTGGCGCTAGACTCTGGAGCAGAGTGACACAACCAAACTGATATGCTGGTTGAGTCTCGTCATAAATGCTATTTGCATCATTGGGCTGTGGTAATTGAAGTGCTAACGGCCACCAACCATTAGGCGTTTGATGGCATAAAACGCTATCGTTAGTAAATACAAAAGCGTTGGTCATATAGGGAGTTCCAAACAGTCGGGGCAAGTGTATATGATTATAGATACAGACTTATTTAAAATGAAAAGTACAAATGGATATCTTTATAGCAGTGTCTTTGCTGCCATAAAGGTATCCATTTAATAATTAAGCAGAGAAATGTGTAATAAGCCTTAAGCAGCGAGTAGGTGGCTCAAGCTTTGCTGACCGACATCAAGTGCTTGTTTGCTAACAGGACGATTGTTTTCAAAACCGTCTAAATGATGATCGACAGCCATCATGACATCAGCAATACAAGCCAGTGTGTCTTCTTCGATAGATTGTTCATCTTCGATACGTTGTTCTAGATAGTTGGCTAATTGGCTCAACATGCTAGCAGGAGTGGGTAATTGTAAAAACCGCACCGCTCCTGAGACTTGGCGCATCATTTCTGGTATGTTTTGAATATTGAGTATATCGCGCTCCGGCTCTGCCAAATAATCATTGATGGCTTGCTCGGCACTGGCGATGGCACTACGACTTTCTTGTATCAAGGTATCGTTTGCTGTATTGAGCTGATGCAATGAGATATGGGCATTATTCAATGGTAAGTAGATTGCGCCTGGGGTGTGCATCTCTGCCATTGAGATAGCAGCGTTTTCAGCCTGCATCAAGGCCAGTAGCAAGTGATCGAAGTCATCAGGTGTAGGTGCTTGCCAATTATTGACAGCCTCTGCTGCTGTGCTGAGGCTATTGGCCGCATTGGTGAGACCAAGCAAACGTAGTGCTGAGCTCAATGCCGCGAGCTCTTCAAAGATTTGTGCTGTCTGCACATCAACAGGGTTGATAGATTCACCACGTGCGTAACTGTCTACGTTTTCTTTAATAGCATTGATTTGAGTTTGAATAATAGTGTTCAAAGTATCGGTCAGCTTGCGATTAGGACCGAACAAGAAACGTTTCATTTGCTCAAGCTGAGATGCGTCTAACTGATTATCGGCATACTGCTCACGTAGCTGCTGTGCGGCTTCGTTATCCCGTTGGCAAGCAAAACTGACTAAGTCAGCAAAACGTGTATCCATTACCGGTAAGTAGCTTTGGAACTGCTGTTCTAAATAGATGAGCGTATGTTTTTGGCTTAGATTTAGCGGTAAGATATTTGCGATATCAGTGACCGCTGCCGTGGCTGCTTGCCAAAATAAGCTACTGCTGTTTGATGCGACCAATGCACAGGCTGCACTCATGGCATCCAGTTTTTGCTGATCGTCTGGGCTAACACTGCCATCTTGATTCAGTAGCGCGATACCAAGACCACTACGATAGGCATAGGTCAACAACTCACTATCTAGGCCGAGTTCATTAAGCGGCTGAAAGTTTTTTTCAGGATTGGCAATGATGACACTACTGCTACCAAATACTGAAAAATAGTCTGCTGTAATGGCTGTTACTTGTCCATGAGCATTGAGTTTATTGATAACAGGCAGTAATAAAGTAGGCTCTACTGACTCTGTTAATAATACAAATTCGACATAACGATCTAGTGTCATGATAGCTTCTGACAAGTCCATAATCAGATCAGTATCATTATTATCGCCATTATCATACAGTCGTTGTAAACCATCGACGATAGCGATATTTAGAGTTTCTGCACCCACTAAGGAAATAAGCTTAAAGATACAAGACAGCTGCTTTAACACAATAATAGAATCTAATAGCAAAGGCGCCTGAGTGTTGTCATCATTAAATTCACTCAGATGAATTTCAGTATCTTTTAGAGTAACGATAATTTCATCATGTAATAAATGTAGTGAGGGTAGATTAAAGTCAGTAACACTAAGCGTTGGGGCGGCTAATTTCATTTGAGCAGACTGGTCCATAGGAGACTTCCATAATGTGCTAATGGTGATAGTTTCAACAATGATAAAAAAGTATTTATTAATTTATTAGTGATCTTTTAACGCTTTATATAATGATACTCAAGACTATATTGTACAAAAGTCGATATCGCAAGTCATTTAAATGACGACTACATATAGTTTTTTAGCTCAGGGTAGTCTTCTGCCAGTGAAGTGTACCAGTTTTGGTTGGCATTGTTATTCATGGGTGATTCTAATAATAAGGCTGCTAGATTGGCAAAATTAGCATGGGCTGTCTGACCATCATCGGTTTGTGTGTCCTCTTCAATGGCTAGCGTGACCTGCCCACCAGTCATTGCCAAATATACTTCAGCTAAAATCTCTGAATCTAGTAAGGCGCCGTGAAAGGTACGATCTTGCTTACCAACATCTAGACGGCGTACCAGTGCATCCAGCGTGTTTTTTTGTCCAGGATACTGGTGTTTAGCCATGACTAATGAGTCAGTCACTTGTACTCGCTCAGAAAAATCATTCAGACCGACTTTTGCGAACTCCATATTCAAAAAGTTCATATCAAACGTAGCATTATGAGCGATGATTTCGGCACCGTCCATAAAATCATAAAGCGACTGGGCAACTTGATCAAATGTTGGTTTGTCGGCTAAAAATGCCTCAGAAATACCGTGAATGCGAATAACTTCTTCATCCATGCCACGCTTTGGGTTGATATACACGTGTAATTTTTCGCCAGTAAATTTACGGCCGACCATTTCTACGATACCCACTTCGATGATTCGATCACCTTTTAATGGATCGAGACCTGTGGTTTCAGTATCCATAATGAGCTGGCGGTTAGATTCGTGGCGATGTATAGGCTTAGGTAACAGCGGCTTAAAGTGTGGATTGGCACGACTGGTATCACCATCGAACTTTGGTACATTGTTCTCTGCATTATTTATGTTTGAATCAGTATCCATATTTGACATAGGGCTATGGCTCGTTGCATCAGTCAGGGGCGTTTGAGCTTCTGGCATCGCTGTATTACTCATTGGTTGGCTAGCATTATCATGATAGTCATTCGTTTTTGTATTTCTTTCCGGATCACTTGTATTACTGTCATTGCTTTTATCATTATAAGCTTTTGGTGACGCTACTACTAACGCTTCGTCTAGTATGTCTTCATCTAATAGCTCGTCTTCGAAACCATCTAAGCCGAGTGGATCGAACTTTAGCCAGTCATCCTTAGATGGTTCTTGTACTTCATTGGTCATTATTTGAGCTTTTTTTTTAGCGGTATCTGATGAGTCTATCATCGATACTTCTTCACTACTGGAGGTTACACCTAGGTTTGCCAACTCATCTGCTTTTTCATTACCTGCATGTCCAGCATGACCTTTTACCCAGTGCCAATCTACTTCTCGTTGTTGGCATAGGGTATCCAGTTGTTGCCAAAGGTCTTGATTGGCGACCGGTTTCTTACTGGCTGTTTTCCAACCTCTTTTCTTCCAACCTTCAATCCACTCAGTAATGCCTTTTTTGACATAACTAGAATCTGTCCAAATCTCAAGAAGTTGCTCATGTGGGCTATGAGTAAGTGCTTTTATCGCACCCATCAGCTCCATGCGATTATTGGTGGTCTCTTTATCTCCACCGTACAAATCTTGCGTTTGACCATCACTAAAAATAAGATGTGCACCCCAACCACCAGCACCAGGATTGCCTTTGCAGGCACCGTCAGTATAAGCCACTGTCGTATTTGGTTTAGCGGCCAATGGATTTATCGTATTATTCATATTGGGTGATGGCGCCGAGGTGCGATTGTCTGACATAAAACAGTATTGACCTAATAAGTGATGATGTAGTGTATTTATATAGATTTGACTATATCACTCTATATGCTGGGTTTGAGTATAACAAATCTACCATTAAGATGGACAGTCGTAACGCACAAAATCGTAAAAGCACATATCATCATAGTAACTTTTACATTTTCTGTTAAAATAGGCGGGCTTGCCATAAGCCTTATAAGATAAATAATCGCAGGCCCTAGGATGTGTTTTTAGTTCAATCGATAGTCATTTAAATGGGTTAAAAATGGCAAAATCTTGCCAAACAGTGTTAAGTAGTTGACTAATATCTCGATACTATCTGTGCTACTTTGCTTGTTTTACGGCAATTTAGCTCATTTTTATCAGCATTTTTAAAACGAGGACACACCCTAGTAATATGCCCACCACTACTATTTAATTATCATTTTTTTTCATAAAAATCTAATGCATGAATGCAGGATAATCTTATTATGTCCTTACGCTCAACCGTTTTTTATAAAAGTCTTATCCTCAGTGTTACTGTGAGCAGTGCGCTGTTTTTGAGCGCGTGTGATGATGATCCGCAACGTGGGGCAGAAGTAACTGAATCAATAGACCTCTCTATTTTTGAGGGATGTTATACGATCAGTAATGATGAGCCTGCCCAGATCAAAGTCAGTCAGAAAGATGGTTCATGGATAATGCAAATGAAAGAGCCCACCAGTGCTGAGCGTATTTGGGATGATCCTGAGTCGTTAGAATTGATAGAGAGTAGTGAAATACCGAATTTTTTCTCCATTGATCCTGATAATGTCGATGCTGTCATAGGTCGTCCTGATAGAGTATTGGTTTTGGCTCATATCAAACCGGTCTATGCTAATATTGATCCGCTACTAGACAGTGAGTATTTGTCCTATATTTATCGAGGAGCTAACACTATCTATCGAGTAGAGTGCGATGAGATTAATACCGATATTGCAGGTGACCCACATGCTAATATCATCATTGAAAATGTCAATGAAGGCACTTAGAATGAAGGCGCTTAGATCGTCATTGATTTGAGTAGTGCAAGTCACAAGTAGAGTGAGTCATTAGCAGTAAAGTTGTGTTATAAATCGTTATATCATTAGAGTCAGGACATATGAATTTTTTAAGTTATGTGGTGTTAGGCGGGTTTGCTTATGCAGCAGGGTGGGCGATCAAGACGCATGTACTCGAAAAGAATCCTGACGCTAAGCAGGCTTATAATTTAAAGCATCCAACCATCTTAGCGTATTTGGGAGGGTTTTTTATTATTATGCTGATCGTCTCGTGGCTGATTGGTCGCTATGCATTGGGACATGCCACTATTGATTTGCCTTTTATTATTGTCAATAGTCTCGTTGCGACCTTCGTTTATTCATTCGGTCTGAATCCTGAAAAAGCCAATTACGATGTGCCTGATTAGCGCCTGTTAATCGGGTTGTCCGAAAATAAGCCACCACTGATGACTCATTTCTTCAGTTGTGGCTTTTTTGATTATGGTTTATTTTTTCACATTAGCATTGGTTTTGGTGGTTGACTGGCTATCTTTCCACACTTGATATTTTTGTAAATCTTTTTCGATCAATTTCAAGCAGAATTTTAGTACCAAAGCATCATCGATATGACCGATAAAGGGGATAAAGTCAGGAATTATATCAATAGGGTTTAGGGTATACAGCAAACCGACAATACCTGCCGAAATCGTCTTGTAAGGAACTTTCCGGTAATCGCCTTTATAGTAGTCCTTGAGCAAGCTCATAAACAGCAACAAATCTTTGGTGAAGTGCTCAAGATAGCTGTCACTCTTTAGTTTGTTTTTGAGCTTATCTTCTTTACCAATCAAGTATTCTACATCTGAGTCAAGTACATCATTTTTGTCTTGTTTGTCGTTTTTTTTAGCAAACATCGGTATTCTCCCTATGTTCTTACGATGAATTCTTGTCCACTATAACAAAGTCATCACCGTTATGTGGTTTGTCTCAGTAGCGAAAAAGTAAATATGGGCAAGGGTTCGGCAACTATCAGCGCAAAAAACTGTCTACAATATACGGCTATGTGCTTTAAGCCAGTAAGCGGCAAAGATAAAGATGGCTTTACCAGTATATAAAAACAAAAATGATAAGGTAGTAGCGAGATATGAGCGCCAAAATACAATCACTAACAGATGATAATAAAAATGGTCATACGGCGATTGAAACGAAATCTGGATTGAACCGTCGCCAGTTTTTGCGTCAAGCTGGCGTGAGTGCAGGGGTAGGGTTATTAGCGACGCACAGTATTACTCAAGCATTGGCTTCTGATACGTTAGATTCTGGCACATTGTCTTCTAGTAGTACACAGTCTTCTAGTAGCACACAACTCACTAAAGATGACCTACCGTCTACGCTAACGGCTGATGATTCACTAGCGCGAATATCATCGACACAGACAAGCTGTATCGCGCCTACGATTGAGACACGACTGTTTGCCAGCTCAAACGTCGGTGGTAGTAAAGACCGTATCCAATTGGCACTAGAACGTATGGCATGTGCAGGTTTCAAGGTCAATAATCCAGTGATTACCAATCGTCAGTATCTGCGTTTTGCGGGAACCGACTCGCAGCGAGCCAGTGATCTGCAAAACATCGCGACTGGTGCTATTGCGGCACCTAAGCTGCTATTGGGCGTCCGTGGTGGCTATGGTGCCATGCGCATATTACCTATGGTGGACTGGTCGACACTTGGGCGTATCATGTCGGAGCGCGGTACGATACTCGCAGGCTTTAGTGATGTGACCGCTATTCAGTGCGCATTATTGGCAAAGGGTAACATGAGCTCGCTTGCTGCGCCGATGCTCTATAGCGAGTTTGGCAAGACCCAACCTGACCAAGTCAGCTGTCAGAAATTTGTGGACGCATTAACCAATCCTAACCTAACCATTACTATACGAGATGCTGCGTTAACCAGTCAGCAGCTTCCTGCCATATTGACAAAGGGTGAGCCAAAACCATTAACGGGTACTATTTGGGGTGGTAATCTGAGTGTGGTGTCAGCGCTGGCAGGTAGTGAGTATTTACCACGTATTGATGGCGGTATTGTGTTTTTAGAAGATGTCGGTGAGCAAGCGTATCGTATTGAGCGCATGCTATATGATCTGTATTTGGCTGGCGTGTTCAAAAACCAGCAGGCCATTGTGTTTGGTGCATTGTCTGGTATAGGAGAGGATAGCTATGACAAACGTTATGATGCTGCTACCGTGGTGCGTCAGTTGCATAAATTAACAGGATTGCCTATTTATAGTGGTATGAGCTTTGGTCATATTGGACAAAAGCGCAGCTTTCCTCTTGGAGCAACCTGTCAGCTTACACCAAATACAACTGGCGGCTATCAGTTGGCATTTACTGACTATCCAACCATCAAAGCAGAAGCTATCCATGTCGAAGGATTGTGGCAAGCGGTTTAGGCATTAGACAAACCCTATAAAGTTAGCCATTAAAGAACCGTGTTAAATCGCCAACCGAGAAAACTTTTCTTGATATTCTTTTGGTGTCAGCTCAGTTGCGCGCTTAAATAAGCGGGTGAATGAAGAGATATCATCGTAGCCGACTTGGTCAGCCAGTGATTTTATCGTCACATCCCCCAACTCTAGTAAGCGTTTTGCTTGTTCAATTCTGACGGCCTGAATATACTCAATGGGTCGCATGGTCACAGCAGACTGAAAGCGCCGGTTCAATGTGCGTGGCGTGATATTAGCCATTGCCGCCAAGCTACTGATTTGAAGCGGCTGTTGGAAGTTTTGCTCAATGAACTCTTGTACCTGCTTAACCAGTTGATCTGAATGTGGTTTGTGTAACGTCACATTGGTATAACTGTTCTGATTGCCTCTTTTGCTATCGATAATCTGAGTCTTTGCTACTTGGGTAGACACCTCACGCCCACAGTATCGTTCAATCAATAACAATGCTAAATCATAAAAAGCACTACCGCCCGCCGCACAAAAAATATTGCCTGATTGGTCTGCTGACTGGCCTTTTGATTGGGTGACAAACTGATTCTCTTGTAAGTCAACCAACGGAAAGTCTGCCTTAAATTTACTCGCATAGCCCCAGTGAGTGGTCGCTACCTTATTATCTAATAACCCAGCAGCAGCTAGAAAAAAAGCACCGCTACAGTTGCTAGCAATATCTGACTTCGTGTCTGCCAATCGTTTTAAATGCGGTATTAACGTTGCATTTCGGCTCAATACTTTATCGATTGAATCACCAATAGTCGGAATTAATAATAAATCGCATTCAGTTATGTTTTGAATGTCGCAATGTGCTTGCATGATTAAGCGATTACTACACCTGATATCAGCACCCCCTAAGCTTGCAATCTGCACATCAAATCTGGGCTCTACAGGTTCATCCAAGAATCGCTGCCAACTGACTCCAGTAAATGAAAAGATATCTAAGGCACCTGTCAAGGCGCTGCCAAGCACACCATCGAATCCCAAAATAATGACTTTAAAAGGTTTGAAGTAAGGCATGGGCGTTTGCGACTCCTGTGATGGGTTTTGTCCAAAAAAGGTGTTTGTTTGCTAAATATTTCTAGATGTATGTCTTATTTGACCATAATTATGTCATAAATGACAATACGGTAAGGCGTTAAATTAGATTAATATCGATTGATAACCAAATTTAATCAGTTAATGAGAATATTATGGCCGCAGATACCCTCCTCAATGATTTTGAATTACCCTTTCAGTTGTATGATGTACTAGGTACAGAATCACTTACTGAGCATGCAAAGTTTTCAGAACACAACCGCGAGACATTCGATGCTGTGTTAGAAACGGCAAATAAGATTGCGACAGATTTATTTTTGCCACACAACCATATTGCCGATAAAAACGAGCCACAGTTTGATGGCAAAAAGGTCAGCATGATAGATGATGTCAAAGTCGCTTTTGATGCGTTCCGTGAGTCTGGTTTTATCGCTGGTCGTTATCGCTTTGAAGATGGCGGCATGCAGCTACCTGAAACAGTAATGACGGCAGTGGCAGGCTACTTTATGGCAGCCAACCCATCAACCACTGCTTATCCATTCTTGACCACTGCTGCGATTAATGTCATTTCACACTTTGCCAGTGATGAGATTAAAACTGCTTTTATGCCGCGTATGTTGACAGGTGAGTTTACGGGCACGATGGCATTAACAGAGCCGCACGCTGGCTCATCGCTTGCTGATATCAAAACCACGGCGGTAAAACAAGACGATGGTACATACCGCGTAAAAGGCAGCAAGATTTATATCTCAGGCGGTGATCATGAGCTGTCTGATAATATCGTCCACTTAGTATTGGCCAAAATCCCGGGTGGTCCTGGCGGTGTTAAAGGCATCTCTTTATTTGCCGTCCCAAAGTATCGTTTAAACGAAGATGCATCAGTCGGCGAACGCAACGATGTACATCTAACAGGGCTGATTCATAAGCTAGGCTATAGAGGTACGACCTCTACGGCACTGAGCTTTGGTGACGAAGGTGACTGCCATGGTTACCTGATCGGAGAAGCACATTTCGGCTTGCGCTATATGTTTAAAATGATGAACGAGGCACGTATCGCAGTTGGTTTTGGCGCGTCGATGGTTGGCTATCGTGGTTATCAGTACTCACTTGATTATGCTAAAGACAGAACTCAAGGTCGAATTGCCCCGAACAATAAACCTGAAGATGCGGCCACCGCCATCATCAATCATGGTGATGTAAAGCGCATGCTATTGGCGCAAAAAGCCTACTCTGAAGGTGGTATCTCATTGTGCTTATACGGCTCAAACCTAATTGACCGTATCAATACTTGTGAAGACGAAACACTAAAAAATGAGCTAACTGAACTATTAGATTTGCTAACCCCAGTATTAAAGGCGTGGCCATCTGAGTATGGTCCAAAAGCCAATGACTTAGGTATTCAAGTATTGGGCGGCGCGGGCTATACGCGTGAATATCACGCCGAGCAGTTTTGGCGCGACAATCGCCTAAACCCTATCCATGAAGGCACAAACGGTGTGCAGGCATTAGATTTGTCATTTCGTAAATTATGGCAAAAAGGTGGTCTTGGTATTCAAATTCTAAAACGTGAGATTACGCAAGATTTAGAACGTATCACTACGCCTGAGAGCGCACAGCTTGCAGGTAAGCTGATGCCTTATATGGATCAGTTACATGAAGTGCTCGTGCATTTAGGCAAAGTTCTACAGACAGAAGAAGCTCTAACTTTAACTGGTAATGCTCAAGCGCTGATGAACATTTTTGCTTCAATTGTACTGAGCTGGATTTGGATTCGCCAAGCCAGTAAAGCTGAACAGCTATTAAGTACGACGCAAGATATTGAGCAGCAGAATTTTTATAAAGGCAAAATACAAGCGGCTAAATACTTCATCGATTGGGAACTACCGTTAGTTAAACGTGACATTGAAATTTTAACCAACACCAACTCGGTTTGCACTGATATGCAAACAGATTGGTTCTAAAGACGACTCTAAAAGCAACTCTAAGGAAAGAGACATGACAATGATAAATAAACAATGGCGACTAAAAGCAAGACCTGTTGGCGCGCCAAGCGCTGAAACTTGGGACTATACCGAGACGGAAATACCGACGATTACCGATGGTCAGCTACTGATCAAGGTCGAATACATCTCTATCGATCCGGCGATGCGTGGTTGGCTAAACGATGCCAAATCTTATATCGCACCGGTACAGATTGGTGATGTCATGCGCGCTGGTACTGTAGGCGAGGTGATTGAAAGTAAGCATGAGAAATTTGCCGTGGGTGACTATGTCGCAGGTCACGATGGCGTGCAGTCCTATGCCGTCAGTGATGGTGCTAATCTGTATAAAGTTGATCCAAAACTAGCGCCTTTGCCTTATTACTTGGGCGTACTCGGTATGCCAGGTATGACAGGATATTTCGGTCTGATAAAAACAGGTCAGCCAAAAGCAGGCGAGACCGTGGTCGTCTCTGGCGCTGCTGGTGCGGTGGGTAGTTTGGTCGGTCAGATTGCCAAAATTAAAGGCTGCCGAGTCGTTGGTATCGCGGGCGGCGCTGAGAAATGCAAATTTTTAGTCGATGAGCTTGGGTTTGATGCGACGATTGATTACAAAAACGAAGATGTCAAAAAAGCATTGAAGAAAACCTGTCCAGACGGCGTCGATGTGTATTTCGACAATGTAGGCGGTGATATCCTAAATGACGTACTGACCCAGATTAATCTGCATGCACGTATCGTTATTTGCGGTGCGATTAGTCAGTATAACAACACCTCAGAAGTAAAAGGCCCATCGAATTATTTATCATTACTCGTAAACCGTGCCCGTATGGAAGGCATCGTTGTCTTTGATAATATCAAAGAATATCCAATCGCTATGAAAGACATCGCTGGCTGGATTCAATCAGGTGATATGAAAGTGAAAGACCATATCGTTGAAGGTATCGAGAGGTTCCCTGATACTCTAATGATGCTCTTTAACGGTGAAAATTTTGGCAAACTGGTACTTAAGGTAGAGGGATAGATCATGACACTGAATACAAACGGAATTGCATCAGATGTGGCTAGTAATGTGGCTGGTAAACGAATTTTAATCACGGGCGGCGCCTCGGGTATCGGCGCAGCAAGCGCGTTATTACTAGCCAGTCGCGGCGCACAAGTCGTGATCGGTGATATGGCAGAAAAGATGGGAGAGGCGGTTGCCAAACAAGGCCAAGACGCTGGCAATAGTGTCGTCTTCAAAAAGGTAGACGTGACCTGTGGTGATGAAGTGCGTGCGCTGTTCGACTATGCAGTAGAAACGCTTGGCGGTCTGGATGTGGTGGTGAACAACGCTGGTATCGATCACAAGCCATCCCCAATGCATGAGCTGAGTGAAGAAGAGTTTGATCGCAATATCGCTGTGAATTTAAAAGGTGTTTGGCATTGTATGCGTGCCGCCGTCAATTGTATGCTACCTAATGGTGGTGGTCATGTGATCAATGTGGCGTCTATTGCAGGTCTGCGTTCAGCGCCGATGATTTCAGCTTATAGTGCG
Source organism: Psychrobacter sp. AOP5-GZ1-6 (assembly GCF_052376345.1). NCBI lineage: Bacteria > Pseudomonadati > Pseudomonadota > Gammaproteobacteria > Moraxellales > Moraxellaceae > Psychrobacter > Psychrobacter sp. AOP5-GZ1-6. The sequence continues at coordinate 19,993 of NZ_JBQSVP010000050.1, forward strand.
GCCAAACATGGGGTGATGGGTCTTACTAAATCTGCTGCCCATGAATATGCCCGCGCCAATATCCGTTTCAATGCGGTATGCCCAAGCTTTATCGATACCCCTATGGTACGCAATACGATGGCAACGATGGATGAGCGTACGCAGCAAGCAACGATCAAAGCCAGCCCGTTACGCCGATTAGGAAATGTCAATGAGATCTCTAATGCGATTGCATGGCTTGCTAGCGATGAGAGCAGCTTTATGAACGGTCATGCCTTTACCTTAGATGGTGGTATGTTGGCCTAATAGTCAGTCATGAGTTATTTACTTATGAGCGTAGGTAATCATTGTGGTATATCATAATGATTACCTATGTTTAAACCTAAATAGTTGAGACCTAAACAGATTTTATCTTTTATACATATTGTTTCTGCATAATAGGTGATGCGTATCAAAGATAAAAATCCGAACTTCACACTTGAATCGTATACAAGCCGTTTTTTAAAACATAAGGAATGATGATGAAAGATTTATTTGATTTAACTGGTAAGATTGCTCTAGTGACTGGTGCTAGCCGTGGTATTGGTGAGTCGATTGCACGTTTGCTTGCCTCAAGAGGTGCGCATGTGATTGTCTCTAGTCGTAAGATTCACGCCTGTCAAGCAGTAGCTGATAGCATCATTGCTGAGGGTCATAAAGCCAGCGCCTTTGCTTGCCATGTGGGTGATATGGATCAGATTAACGCTGTTTTTGAGCATATCAAAAGCGAGTTTGGTCAAATCGATATCCTAGTGAATAATGCCGCTGCAAATCCTTATTACGGCCATATCTTAGATACGGATTTAGCCGCTTTTGATAAGACTGTGGAAGTAAATATTCGCGGTTATTTCTTTATGTCGACTGCTGCTGGCAAAATGATGCGCGAGCAGGGTGGTGGGGTGATCTTGAATACCGCATCGGTTAACGGTTTGGTCGCAGGTGACAAGCAAGGTATTTATTCAATTACCAAAGCAGCCGTCATCAGTATGACCAAAGCCTTTGCAAAAGAATGCGGCCCATTAAACATTCGAGTCAATGCGCTCTTACCAGGATTAACCGATACTAAGTTTGCCTCAGCTTTGACCACCAATGATACCGTGTTAAAAATGGCATTACATGCGATACCTCTAGGGCGTGTGGCTGACCCAGATGAAATGGCTGGTACGGTATTGTATTTAGTCTCTGATGCTTCGAGTTATACCACAGGTGCAACAATCGTTGTGGATGGCGGTATGCTGGCTTAATCAGTCAGCTATCGAAGATAAGCTTAAAAAAAAGTTGCTGTTAAAAACCGCAAGTAACAACCGAATATAAGAGCCGCATATAAAAACTGCAAGTAAGAACCGCATAAGATTAGTTTCTATGCGGTTTTTTTTGATTTAGTTTTGTGATGAAATATCTAAGTA
>NZ_JBQSVP010000051.1:0-20888 GCF_052376345.1 Psychrobacter sp. AOP5-GZ1-6
TATTCCTTTAAAGATCATATTTGTCATGACCAAAGCCCTGATGATTCAGACGAACGGTCATATAGGCGGAACATTGTTTCACTTGGTTATAATCAAGTAAAGAAAAAACTTGTCAAAGTTACACAACCACTCACAAAAAAACCCATCCTCAATATTTGAGAATGGGCTCTTTTTTTAGTCTTCATGAGACGATTACTATATTTATAGAACTGTTGATGCAAACTTCATAACGCCACTTATTTTAGAATAAAGTGTCACCATTTAGTCATTTAACTGGCTATATTAAAATTACTGTGCTGCTTCATCAACTTCAGCCACATCACCGGCTTCTAAATCGCCATCTGCTTGTTCAGCAGTCAAATCTGCATCAGCCACAGCGGCTTGGCTTACTGTACCAGACGCCGTTGCAGTACCAGACTCAGCAGTAGCGACGGTGCCATCGGTACTATCAGTTGGTGTGACTGTGGCATCTGCCGCAGTATCAGGTGCTTCAGCATCTGTGGCTTCAGTTGCAGTTTCTTCGGTTGCAGTTGCATCTTCAGTTACAGCAGCATCTTCAGCTACTGCACTTTCATCAGTCGCTGTTTCTGCTTCATCTGCAACGACTGCCGCCTCAGCATCTTCAGTCGCCTCAACAGTAATATGCTGACCTGCTGGGCGTAAAAAAGCTGAAACACCAATAAGTAAGACAATACCTAAAAACAAAGCAATGCCACCTAGAGCAAACAACAACTCTTTTTTTGGATTGTTATTAACGATACCTTCTGACATACCTTATCCACCTTGCACAAAATATTTGAAATATTGGCCTATTATATCGCAATTTTTACCGATGTGTTAAAACCCTTAAGTATTTAAAGGATTTATTATCGACGAGATTTTGCTAGACGCGTCTAATTACTTACTGTCACTACTGGTTATGCGTGTAGCTACTTGCCCAAACGTGCTCTGGTTGCCTCACGTTTACCCACATAACTGAGTAGTAGCAACAGCGCTATAATAAATAACATGGGATAGTTACCAAAGCTCATATAGGGTGTATTGCCAACTCGAGCCTGTACCTTACCTCTTAATACTGTGCGCTCAAACTGCGGCGCACGCTCAACGATACGGCCTTTATGATCAATAATTGCCGTGACGCCTGTATTGGTCGCACGCATGAACCAACGGCCATTTTCTAATGAACGCATTTGCACCATTTGCAGATGTTGTAACGGCCCTGCCGACTTACCAAACCAGGCATCGTTTGAGATGGTCAATAAAAAATCCGTATCAGCGGCATTTTTGCGAGTGGTATCAGGGTAAGCAACTTCATAACATATCGCTACTCCTAAGTTATGACCTCGTACATCTAGCGGTGACTGATCATCACTACCACTGCTATAACCGGAGATATCTTGACTACCTGCCAAATCAGGTAGGATATTTAACAATCCTTGAAAGGGAATATATTCGCCGAATGGTACCAAACGCTGCTTCTTATACAGTCCTTCTGCATCAGTGCCTAGCGCCATCACACTATTATAAATCGGTGGGTACTTATCAGTACTGGCATCAAAGGCCGCGTCGTCTATATAAGGTATACCAGTTACCCATGTCGTATCAGTTGCATTGGCAAGCTTGGTCATTTCATCGATAAAATCAGTCGCCGCTAACTGAGACATAGGAATCGACGACTCTGGCCACAGAATAAGATCACTGCCCCATTCCGTACTTGTGAGCGTTGCATAAATATTGAGCGTTTCTAATTGATATTCAGATAGCCATTTTACGTCTTGTGGGATATTACCTTGGATTAGAGACACAGATAAATCAGGCGTACCTTTTGGTTTTGTCCATTGTGGGTTTATCAACCATAAAGCGCTACTAATCACTAATAATGCGATCGATATCACCATGTAACCAGCACGGCGACGCAGCAGCTCCACTACACTAGCAGCCAATAACACAGCCACGAATGAGATGGAAAATACACCCGCAACTGGCGCTAATGACGATAACCAATACTGCTCCGTAAAGGCATAACCAACGAACAGCCACGGAAATCCAGTGAGTAGCCACGTTTTCAACCACTCTTGTAGTATCCAAATCGCCGCAAAAGACAACGGCTGACGGCCAACCATACGATTAAATACGAGCGCCAAAAAGCCATGAAACAGCCCCATACCAAGACCCATCAGCGCAATCATAATCAGCGCAAGCCATACTGGAATCGCACCATAAGTATGAATGGAGTTATAAAGCCAAAACGCACCAACACACCACAGCCCTGTACCATACGCCTGACCAATAAGAAATGCACGTTTGCCACTCATATCAGGCATTAATAGTGCGTATAAAATAGCAGGTGACACCAACGCTAACGGCCAAATACCATAAGGCGCAAGTGCAAATATAAAAATAGCACCTGCTAGCAAGGCAATTAATACAGTTAGTGCTGTCGGTAAGCCTTTTGGCTTCTCAGGATTCAGGCGTTTTTGCAAATCAACAGTAGACAGACGCATAACAGTTATCCAAAACTATATTTTCTAAAATAGTTAGCAGCAGCATTCAGGTTAAAACCAACGCTGAACCTGACTCTAATACCGTATGTAACAATCAAATACAGTATATAAAAATTAAATTTGCCCATGATACCAGTCTAAACCCAATAATAGGTAATATTGCGTAGCAAACTGCTACGACATGATAAACAAGGATGAGTATCTCAAGCCACAAACCAAAAAAAAACACGATCGTAATCGTGTTTTTTGTCGTTCAGCAATAGGTACCTAAAGCGCGATTCAGGTTATTAACACTGAATCAATGACTGCCTATCAAGATTTGTGGTTCGACGTTCGTTTTCGTCAACTCTAAGTTATGGATAAAACGACCTTCAACATCAGTAATCGTAATTTTCCAATCGTCTATCATCACACTCTCACCTTCTAGATCACCGACATGACCCAAAGCTTGCATGACCAAACCACCCATCGTATCAACATCAGTATCATCAAACTCACAACCGAGCTCATCATTGCAGTCTTCAATCACTGTAGAAGCCTGAACGCGCCATGTATTTGGCTTATCAGGGTCAGCGACGATATTGTTAATATCACTGTCTTCCTCAAAATCATCATGTTCATCGACGATGTCACCAACGATTTCCTCTAACAAGTCCTCCATGGTAACCACTCCACCAAAGTTACCGAACTCATCAACGACGATTGCCATATGCACTTGTGTGCGCTGTAGTGAGCGTAATAAGGTGTCAGAACGCGCAGTCTCACTGATATATAGTGGCTGACGCACAAGGTCTCTTAGGCGTTTGCTTTCAATTTTATCTTCTTGATGACGCACCATATGGACGAGAATAGGAATCAAATCTTTTGCCAATAAGATACCGATAACAGCATCATCATCTTGACTGTCAAAAACAGGATAGCGCGAATGAGTGGTATCAAGGATGATATCCATCACTTCAGCAAGGCTAGCGCTTTCATGCAAACCAATCACTTGTGGGCGCGGTGTCATGATTTCACGCACTTGTGTCGCAGGCAGATCGAGCACGCCTTCTAGCATATCGACCGTGTCAGGCTCTAAGAACTGACGCGAGTCTTGTACCAAACGAGTCAGTTCATCACGGGTTTCAGGGGCGGTCGATAGCCAGCGTTTTAAGCCGCGCATCGACCAACTACTCGGGCTGGGAGTGTCGTCAGACATGGTGGTGTGGTTTAACCTCTTAAGTTAATAAAAATTAAGTTAATAAAAATTTGGCTGATAGCAGTTAATATCGTTAGTAGTTAATGATAGTAAGCAAGAATAACAGGTAAAACATAGATGGGGATAAAGCTAGCAAATAAAACAGTATAAATCAGCTTCACTTTATCTTATGGCTCACCGACATTCAACGACAAATTCATGCAAATTGTATTGTCAGTGTGTTATAAATTTTGCTATGGTCAAAGCCTTCATTTATCAAAAAAAATCCTATGTCGCTACGTTCTGTTTTTTCTCGCCTGTTTGCCTCGCGTTCAACTGGCCATCGTTCAGACAATGGCATGGGGAATCTTAGCTCAAACCATGACAGTTCAAACCATGACAGCTTAAACAATCATGGCTCACACAATCATCATGTAAAAGGTAATGGCAGCACTGGAAACCAACCAAAACCGCCGCTCAAACCAAAATCAAAATGGCGTAGCTGTCTTTTACAAATTCTAATCATCACATCTTTATTACTATCAGCCATTTGGTTGATGCTTGCCATTTGGTATCAATTTGGCGAGCAGTCGGTAATTACTTGGCTAGCCGGGATAATCATTGTTGGTGTGCTGACCGCATTGCTCAAAAGCCGCTATTGGCCAAAAAGTGCTAAGCAATCAGATAAACAGTCATTAACGGCTAAAGTAAAAACCAATAGCAATAGCAAAGCCACTACGAAACGGTTAACGGCTTTATACGCTGCGATTTGGTTGGTCGGTGTCGGCTGGTTTTTTTCTATTGAACCTCAGCAAGAGCGCGACTGGATGGCTGATGTCAATCAACGTGTCTCTTATGAGCGTGATGCGACCAACCCTGATTTAATCACACTGACCAATGTACGTAATTTTGATTGGCACACAGCAGAAAACGCGACCGCACATTGGGACACTCGAACAGTGGACTTGTCTAAACTCTCTGGTGTCGATGTGACCAACTCTTATTGGATGGGACCACTGATTGCTCATACTTTGGTCAGCTTTCGCTTTGAAGACGCCGCGCCACTGGCCTTCTCCTTTGAGATTCGTAAAGAAAAAGAGGAGTCGTTTTCTGCATTTGCCGGATTTTTTAGACGTTTTGAGCTGATCTTAATTGCTGCAGAAGAGCGTGATATTATCTACACGCGGAGCAATGCGCGCGGCGAGCAAGTGTATCTATTTCCCGTTAGTAACTTGCAGCAACACGAGGTCAGATCACTGTTTGAGTCTTACTTGACAGCCGCCGATGATCTGAATGCAGAGCCCGCTTGGTACAACACGTTGGTCAGTAATTGCACCAATATTATTTTTTATATGGCACGCATCGTCAGCGGCGATCGTCTACCATGGGATTACCGTATTTGGGTGTCCGGCTGGTTGCCTAATTATTTGTACAATGTGGGTATGCTAGATGCCAATCCCGAAAGCAGCGATCAGCCATGGTCAATGGACACTTGGTATGAGCACGCTCATATAAACCCAAAGGTTAAAGGGTTCGATAATCAAAACAACCTAGAATCTGGCGTTAATAGTCACGAAAACAGCCGCGAGTTCTCTGAGCAGATTCGCCAAGGCATTCCTACTCCGTCATTGGCTGACTCTCAAGCTGATGCTGAGACAGACGCCAAATCTACCGCCCAAGCGTCTGACTCGTATTAACTTGAAGGCTTGATTTTCAAAACTGAATTTTCAAAACTGAGCTTTAAAGGCTAGATTTTGAGGGCTGGGTATTAAGGGTTGGATATTAAGGGCTACATTGTAAGAACCAGATGTGGAAAGCTGGATTTTAAGCGTCAAACAAACTGTAACTACGGCTTGACCCAATTGACCACACGATCTTCCATTTCTTCATCCGACAGGCTAGTTTCAGAGACACAGCGTCCTGCCACACCGACATTCGTCGCGCGCATTTGTCGCTGTGTGACTACAGCATTCCCAGTCAATAATAAATGCCAACTGGGCAAGCCCTGCCCTTTATACAAACGCTTATAAGCGCAGTGGGACGGCAGCCACATCATGTTTGGTAAGTTGTCCATGGTCAGCTGAATACAGTCCGGTACATGCTCTTGGCGCGTATCGTAATGTTGGCAATACCCAGTCTTGCAGTCCATCAACTGGCAAGTCACATCAGTATATTCGACCAGCTCCTCACCGGCATTACCACTCTCATCTTCATCCATGTATTTGATCAGACAACAACTACCACAGCCATCACACAATGCCTCCCATTCGCTATGATTTAATTCATCTAAGGTAAAACGGGTCCAAAACTGTGGGCGTAATGTGTCAGTCGCTGCGGCTTCAGAAAACAGCGTCACAGGTCGCTGCGACTCAGTGTTTGAATCAGCCTCTGATTGAGCGCTTGAATTTATATCCAAGCTGTCGTCCTGTGTGTTTAGCAAGTTTATAGTCATAAAGTGGCAGTATCATTTTGATAAATAGCGTTACAGTATTATAGCTGTTTTTGCGTAACATGAGCGTTAAGGTAGTAAAAGTAAAAAGTACGATGAATTAAAAACATAAATAATCATCACTCACCACTTAAAACTTATAGGGCGTGTTGAATATTCAAATGTTAGGGCTGCTGATTGCTAAAATTGCACCAAACTAGGCGCAAGCCGACGATAATGTCGAGACCTTAACTAGGCTTGTAACGACGTTTGGGGTGATTTTAGCATCAGCCTTGAGAACGGATCCAGCAAAGCACTGCTTTGCCCGTTTGCAAGGCGAGAGCTATGCTCGAGTGGAGGGCAGTACTCTTTTTTGCCAATACATGGCGAAATTGTTTCACCTAGAATGACTAGGCATCAAAAATTTCACTGCATATTGTCTAAAAAATAATCACTGCCAGCACCACATTTGAATGTTCAACACGCCCTAACATAAAAAAAGGAAAACAATATGTCAGTTAAGACTTTTGAATTAATCAGCACCACCGAAAACAACATTGAGCTGATCAGCTATGTCGCCTTACCAGATACTGCCTCGAACGACACGCCAGCACCCGGTATCTTGGTTGCACCAGAATGGTGGGGCATGGTCGAGCATCCAAAATCAGTGGTTGAGCGCTTAGCAGAAGCTGGTTATGCTGCCGTTGCGATGGATGTCTACGGTGAAGGCAAACTAACCACAGATGCTGCGCAAGCCAATATGTGGATGGAGCAAGTGCTTGAAGATCAAGACATCCTCATGGCACGCTGCCGTTTAATTCTCAATGACTTCAGTGATCAGTTAGCGGTTGATGGGGATAAGTTGGCAGTGATTGGTTATTGCTTCGGCGGTAAAATTGCTCTCGATATGGCTCGCGTTGGCATGCCGTTAAAAGCAGTTGCTACCTTCCATGGTAACCCATCACCAAAACAACCCGCAGACAAAAACTTTAAAGCAAAAGTACTAGTCGCCCACGGTCGTGACGACTCAATGGTATCCATGGATGCTATCGACGGTCTTAAGTCAGAGCTAGACGCCGCCGATGTCGACTACACTATCGACGTCTATGACAACGCAAAACACGGCTTTACCAACCCTCAAGCAGATGAGCGCGCCGCCAAAAACGATGTGGACTTGGGCTACAATGAAGCCGCAGCCAAACAAAGCTGGGAAAACATGCTTGAGTTTATGAAAGCAAACTTGGCATAAACTGTCCTCAAGAAAACAAATAAACCAAGAACAAGGGTCGCTTAAGTTATAAGCGACCCTTATTTATTTATAAACAACCGTTTACTAGGGCGTGTCCTCAATTCAATCGATAGTTATCTAAATGAGTTAAAAACGGCTAAATCTTGCCAAACAGCGTCAAATAACTGACTAATATCTCGATATTATCTGCGCTATTTTCCTTGTTTGACTGCTATTTATCTCATTTTTATCATCATTTTTAAAATGAGGACACGCCCTAATAACATTTTGATTGATGCGCAAGGATAGCCTTGTACTTATCGATAAATAACGTCATTATCACTGCATTATAAATGGTATTAAGTGATAAAGATGTTTTATATATTGAACCAGTTGGGCTGGCTAGCCTTTACCGCACTATTAATCGTGGTAGTCGCACTCTATGTCAGAATAAATCGGCAGATTGGACAACTACGCCGTGATGTGGGCAAACTACAAACTCAGCTTAGAAACCAAAGAAGCAGTAATGCCAAACGCTCACCTGTTCAACCAACTGACAACTTTATCTCTAATAACAGTCATGCTAATAACAGCCATGTAGGAGCAGACAGCGCTGTTGACACCGCCCAGCTAAATACAGCTGATGAGACAAATACCACCGTTACCACCGTACATACATGGCCACCATCACGCCCAACGATACCCCAATCTGGCCTACCAGAAAGTGCAGTATCCAGCACTTCTGCTACTGGGATGAACGAAACGGTAAGCGTCACAAAAAATAAAACGCCAACCACTGCTATTCAGCCAGATGAAAGCTCCTTACCTATCGTCACCTCACTGTTTCACTCTATTAAAAACTGGTTTTTCGGCGGTAATTTAGTGGTGCGTGTGGGCGTATTGGTATTGCTAGTGGGCGTGGTATTACTGCTGCGCTTATTGAGCGAATATATCGAGATTTCGATTGCCACAAAACTGATAGCCGTTGGCGTTACAGGGTTAGCATTGGCGGCACTGGGATTAAAGCTAACCGCCAAACGCTTTTCCTACGGTATCACGTTACAAGGTGCAGGCTTAGCCATTGCGTACTTGAGCACCTTTTTTGCTTATAGCGTCTATCAGATTATTCCGAGCTTACCGAGCTTTATTGGACTTGGGTTATTATCCGCCGTCACGATTGCCCTCGCCGTCCGTCAGAACGCCTTTCCATTGGCGTTATTAGCATTGTCAGGAGGTTTCTTTGCGCCGATTTTGACCAGTGATGATACTGGCAGTATGGTTGCCTTGTTCAGCTATTACTTATTATTAAATGTGGCTATTGCCATCATTGGTCATTATCGCCCATGGAAAATTTTGAATTTATTCGGTGTGAGCGTGACCTTTGGCCTCGCCTATTATTGGGGAATAAGTGAAAATTTAGATGCAGTCATTGTGTCGCAGCGTTGGTCATTGGTTTTGTTGGTTGCCTTACATTTGAGTCTTTACCTGTTTGTCGTGATTCGCTACGCCCAACAAATCATCGCTTACAATACTGATAACAAGCAAGCGTTTAACCGTGCCAATAGTACTAAAACCAGCCAAGATGAAAGCAAAAAACCAAACACTGACAGTCAGACCTATCTGTTTCCTATCGATACGGGACTATTATTTTCAGTACCTCTGATGGCATTTGGTTTGTTTGCGGCGCTTTTAAGTAATGTACCTAATGCCTTAACCATCACCAGTGCTGTGCTAGCGATGCTTTATTTAGGACTTGGTTGGATTTTTGTCCAACATAGTCGACGGTACGCACTGATTACCGAAGGCATGTTGGCGCTCGGATTTGGATTTTTGGCCTTGGTCATTCCGCTGGCATTAGATGCCGAATGGATTGCGTTTGGTTGGTCAGTACAAGGACTGGCTCTCGTCTGGTTCGGTAGGCGCTCGCTACGCGCATGGTCGGTATTGCTTGGTCTATTATTACAGCTCATCAGTATCGCTATGCTAGTGTTTACCATCGTATTCTCTGGCAGTGATTATCCTACCTTAGCCTTAAGCATTTCGGGCATAGCTTATTTGGCATCGGTCTTTATCTTACGTAGTAGTCACTCGCCAGCGATGTTAAATGATAGTTTACGTGACGAGTCGATCCACTCAGCTAATTCTCAAGAGCAGTCTACACCAGACTCTATCGTGACTTATGCCAATGCGCTGGGGATTAGCACTGACGCGGCTCGCCAATGGCTGACATCTATCAATAGCCAAAGCACAGCGTTCAATATCGTGTGGCGCAGTCCTAGACTCATACAGTTTTTGACCATGACTGCGATGGTGTGGATGCTTCTAGTATTATTGCTTGATGTAGATCAGTGGTTTAGACATTGGCAACTAGCGACATCTACCTTGATTGCGCTAGCGGCACTGATGAGCCTTGGTATTTATTGGATAGCCAATCGATATCATCCATGGGCCGAAATCAGGCAGTTCAGCCACGGGTTGCTATTACTGTTTTATCTGATGCTCGTTTTACAATTGCCGCAAAAGTTTGAGTCACATCTCGTATGGGCGTCAATAGACTGGCTACTATTTGCAGGCTTGCTCATTGGCTGGCTGATTATCGGACAATTATGGCTGAAGACATGGTTTAATAACGCCAAGCTATCGGCCTATGACAGTACGATCTGGCTCGGCGCTGGCATTTTAATCATTGCAGCAGCCGCTCATTATGGTCTACCCGCCTCTGCTGGTGTGATGGCTGTCTTAATCCCTACTGTTTTGATTATCGCTGGGCTATGGAGCCGTTATCGTTATGCCAGCTACCATCATGGCAGCGACTATAATACTAGCAGTCGTCTTGACCATGCTCGTAAAACAGACCCATCCATTAGTGAAGCTGCAACGCATGGATTCCTGCACTGGTTTGATTGGCAGCGGGCACTATTAAACTGCGCTGCCATCTTTGCACCCATTGCATTAAGTTGGGTCATCATTACCAACTGGTCTTATAATGGCATGGTTTGGGGCGTGTCCTATTTCCCGCTGTTGAATTTATATGACGTGACCTCAGTGCTGACGCTACTGGTTGGGTTTGGTGTCTATTACCTAAATCAACAGCAAAGCACCCCACTAACACCAGCAAATCCTGATACCAGCAATCCCATCCAAAAAGCCTCTGCCACTCGTAATTTACTAATAATTTTAGGGCTTATTGGCTTTTGGCTGCTATCTAGCATACTTATCAGAACGCTCCATGCCTTTATCAGCACGCCATTATGGTATGCAGGCGCATGGCAAAGTGAACAGGTACAAACAGGGTTGACCATGTTGTGGACGCTCTTGGCATTAATCGCCACCATCATCGCCAGCCGTTACTGGCAGCGTGCGCTGTGGTTTATGGGCATTGGGCTATTGGGCGTCGTCGTACTTAAGTTAGTATTAGTCGATTTGTCACAGACCGAGGCCATTTGGCGAGTGATATCATTCCTTGGCGCAGGCAGTTTGATTTTGCTGATTGGTTATTTGGCTCCACTGCCACCGGCAGATGATGAGGTAGAAGAAATAAATGATAAGACGTAATCACGACTTCACATAGTGGTTAATAGTGGTTAAGTGAAACTGAGTGGTTAAGTGAAATTGTCCCGTGAGCAATGTGGTTCTGTAGTAAACTGAGTATCATTAGAAAGTAAACCTTGATGGTTTTACTTTTAGCATTTTTTATAAAAGGTTATGAAAGCAGATGGATAAGAGAGCAAGCATTCAGTGGTTCCCTGGGCATATGAACAAAGCCCGTAACGAAATCAAAGAAACCATGCCGCAGATGGACTTGGTCATTGAGGTCATTGATGCACGTATCCCATACAGTAGTGAAAACCCAATGGTTGCGGCATTGCGTGGCGAAAAACCTGTTATCAAAATCCTGAACAAAGCTGACCTTGCTGACCCAGAATTGACTCAAATATGGATGGATTATCTCGAGCAGCAAAGCGGTGTGAAAGCCATTGCTTGCGATACCGAGAAAGCCAATGATGTCAAACGCATCATCGCGATCTGTAAACAACTCGTGCCTAATAAAGTCGGTACAGGTCGCCAGATTAAAGCTATGATTATGGGTATTCCAAACGTTGGTAAATCAACACTGATTAATACGTTGGCAGGGCGTGCGGTAGCAAGAACCGGTGATGAACCTGCCGTGACCAAATCACAGCAGCTGATTAAACTAGACGATGACATCATGCTCTATGACACACCCGGTATGCTATGGCCAAAGGTTGAAAATGAAAATTCTGGTTATCGTTTAGCAGCGACAGGTGGCATCCGTGATACTGCTTTTGACTTCGCTGATGTCGCGAGCTACACCGCTGAGTACCTAATGCATGCTTATCCTGAGCTGCTAAAAACTCGCTATAAAATTGAAGAACTGCCAAAGACCGATTGGGAGTTTTTTGAAGTGGCTGGGCGTAATCGCGGCTGTGTGCGTTCGGGTAATCAGGTCGATACCTACCGCATGTCTGAGATTCTCATTAATGAATTACGTAGTGCGAAGCTTGGACGTATTACACTTGAGACACCAGCCATGACGGAGGCCGAAGAAATCGTGGTCGCTGAGCAACGTCTGGCTGCTGAAGAAAAGAAAAAAGCCCGTGAAGAAGAGAAGCGCTTACGTCGTCTAAAAACGCGGAAGAATAGGAAGTAAATTTCATAAAAAATATCGGCTACTATGAATCCATTAATACCCTCTGCTAAAACAATTCAAATCTATCTACCAAAAGGCAATCCTCGTGGGTTGCGCTTGGCAGAGATGACTACGCGTACCGTACGCCTTATTGAGATTCCACGCATCCATATCAATGATTTTTTTGCGATGCCTGATGCCAATCAAGTTGGTTTGTATTTTTTGATTGGTGATACCGATAGTGTAGAGAAGCCGTTACTCTATGTTGGACAAACTGGCGATCTTAAAAGACGTCTTAACCAACATGATGACAAAGATTTCTGGACACGTGCTTTTGTCATGCTCTCAACCAATAACTCTATGACCCAAACCCATGCGCTATATATGGAACATAAGGCTATCGCAACTGCTATTGAGGTAGGACGTTACGAGCTAAAAAATGGAAATAATGGTAATAAACCACATACACCTGACCCATTAAAAGCTGATTGCGAGGAATTATTCCATACCCTTGACGTTTTACTATCCACCTTAGGACAGCCTATTTTTGAGTCCTTGGCGATTCATGATAGCCTTTATAGTAACGAGACTTATAAAAATAAATCGATTGATTCTACCATTGCTAAAGTCGCTCAAATAATCGATGAAGCTCCAATGAAACCTATTCCATCCCTATTTTACTATAAGGTAAAAGATGGTGATGCTAAAGGATACTATGACGACGATGGCTTTGTAATATTGGCAGGTTCTCTAATACGACAAACACAAACGTCATCAGCTCCGCCATTCGTAGCTAAATTAAAAGAAAGTCTGCTCAGTAGCGGCAAACTTGTAGCCGTAAACAATACAAGCTATAAACTCACTGAAAACCATCTATTTAAAACCCCCAGTGGAGCTAGTGCTCTAGTATCAGGACGTTCGACCAATGGATGGATTGAGTGGAAAAATGAATTGGGTGAAACACTAGATAGTATTTATCGATAACATATTGACTCTGTTAGCAAACTTGTCATTAATAAAACCTTACTCTCGACACCCTTAAGTAGTTATTTTTATTATGTTGTTCAATAACATCACGTCAAAGTTGGGTCGTAGCAAATACGTATATCAGGTATAATTGGTCACCTTTAAAAGACTAAATATAAGAGCCTATGACCCAGCCAACTGCTAACTCTAAAGCTTCTGACACTACCTTCAATCACTCCCCCAAATCTCTAAACGCCTTCGCTCCACGCCTCCTAAACTGGTTTGCCGAAAACGGTCGCCATGACTTACCCTGGCAACAGCATCAAACCGATACGCCAAATCCTTATATCGTTTGGTTATCCGAAGTCATGCTTCAGCAAACACAAGTGACGACAGTGCTGCCCTACTTTGCGCGATTTATGGCATCGTTTCCGACCGTGCATGATTTGGCAGCAGCAGACTGGGATTTGGTCGCCGAGCATTGGGCGGGGCTGGGCTACTATGCACGTGCGCGTAATTTGCATAAAGGTGCCAAGCAATTGGTAGAGGTAATCGATGAGACAGGCGAGTTTCCGCAAACGCTCGCAGGATGGGAGGCGATCTCTGGTGTAGGACCGTCAACAGCTGGTGCGATTATGGCCATGGGCTTGCACCATTATGGCGTCATCTGTGATGGCAATGTCAAACGAGTCATCACGCGTTGGGCAGCGATTGATGGAGATATTACCAAGTCTGCCACCACTAAAGAGCTATGGGCACTGGCAGAGCGTTTGACGCCGACAGCAAACTCAGGATTATTCGCGCAAGCGATGATGGATATGGGCGCGACATTATGCACCCGTAGCAAACCTGCCTGCCTGTTATGTCCACTCAAAGAAGACTGCCTAGCGCATGCACAAGGGCGCGAGACCGACTATCCTGTCAAAGCAAAGAAACAGCCCAAACCCAGTAAGTTTAGTCATGCGTTACTCATTAAAAATGCCGATGACGACATTTTATGGCTGCAGCGCCCTGATAACGGCATTTGGGGTGGATTGTGGAGCTTGCCACTGCAGTTCGTACAGAAAGTCGAGGGTAAAAAAGCAAGTAGTAAGACGGCTGATAAAAAGACAGACTCTAGCGATGATAAGTTATCAAACGTAGCAAATGATGTACGTAGTAATGAAAAAGTATATGAAGCAGAATTTACCACCGCTGAGCAAATCATTAATGAGTGGCTCATAAAAAACAAACTGGTGGCAAAATCAGTTAGCCATACATTGCTCGATGATGCGCCTATTAAACATTCGCTGACGCATTTTCACTGGTACTTAACGCCGCAGTCAGTGACTATCAATACGAAGCAAGCAGCCGACATAACCAAATCACTGCAAGCGGCTGATATTAATATCAATTGGTTAAACGCTGACGATGCTCAAGCAACGCTTGGTTTGCCACGAGCCATGATTAAGATCTTAGAGTAAAAAATTGGCATAAAAAAAGCGACTCATCATGATAATGAGTCGCTTTTTTTCTTGAGAATCAAGCTCTAGCCATCTAAGACTTCGGCACACGCAAGCGCATCAGTCCTTCTTGTTGTACAGTGGCAATCAGCTTACCGTCTTGCCAAAACTGTCCGTGGTTGAGCCCCTTAGAGTTAGAGGTCGTATCACTCCACATATCGTACAACATCCAATTATTGAGATCAAAATTACGATGGAAATGCATCGAGTGGTCGATACTGGCCGCTTGCAGACCACTGGTCATAAAGCTAATGCCATGTGACATCAGCCCCGTACCTACCAAATAAAAATCAGACGAAAATGCCAATAGCGCTTGCTGAATCGCCACTGGTTGATTGCCCAACTCGCGGATACGTAACCAGTTCGCCTGCTTCGGTTTCATAGGCTCTGGGTTGATAGGGTCACGCGGCTTGACTGGCTTAATCTCGACATGACGACGACGCATAAATCGTGATTTCAGGGCAGTCGGTACTTTGCCAATATGCTCTTCTTTTAGTTCTTGCTCAGCGAGCAAATCTTCAGGCGGTGGATAGACGGGCATATCTTCTTGATAATCCAGCCCCTCCTCCATTGGTGAAAACGAGGCAATCATCGAAAATATTACTTGCTCAATAGGTGGCTTACCGCGCACTTCTTTGTATTGAATCGCCGTCACTTCACGCGCTGACAAGCTACGACCGTCACGCAGGCGGCGCACTTGATAAATTACTGGCTGGTTGATATCACCACCACGCAAAAAATACCCATGCAGCGAGTGGCAAGGCTTGTCCTTATCTAGTGTATGCGCCGCAGCCATAATCGCTTGTGCGAGCACTTGCCCACCGAAAATACGACTACCAACATAGTCATGGCTCTTACCCTCAAACACATCAGGGGTCACTTCAATAAGTGCAACAGTAGCCAACAACTCATCAATCAGTTGCGAATAATCGGGCATGACAATATATTTCCTTATTTTCATCAAAAATACACAGCACCTCACGATATCAATAGACTATATCGACAGATCCTTTGTATTTACATTTGAATTTAAAATAATATGAAATCACTTGCTAAACGTAAACAAGAGAGATATTAGAACAATAATACAGCCATAGCAGCGCTATCACTAAGTATTTATTATAAATAGAAAAAGGTAAACATCTTACCCAATATCAATGATTTTAGCTAGCAGCTGACTGTATACTGGCAAGTATCATATTTTTGTCTAAGCAAAACGGTGCAAAATGGTCAAATAAAGTCGATATATCTATAAAGAACGAAATAGCCGCTGCTACCTCGCTCTTTATTTTTATTATAAACTTATGGCTTAACCGCCACGAGCACACGAATAGAATCTGGTACCAGTGACAAGTTACCAAGCGCTTGCTCGCCTTGGGCTTTAAGCTGCTCTAAGTGCTCAATCTCTTCATCACGTACGTTAGGATTGATCGTTTGCAGATGTTTCAAACGCTTGATTTCGCGTGACCATTGCTGACTAAAACGTGCAGTGGCTTGCTCACCAATCTCAGCTATTTGCTGACGAGCAATATCTTCAGCCTCATAGTAGCGCTGCTCAATTACATCACTGCGTACTTTAATCACTTGGCGTGCACGGTTTTTGTCCAAACGCTCAATATGCGGCATGATCATATCGGCACTGATACGAGCAGACAAATCACTGCCCTGCTCGCTAATAAACACACGAATATTTTGCGTGGTCAAAGTCGCTGGTAGATTCAGCATTTTGGGCGCAATTGCTTCAACACGGAAGTTCACCTCTAGCAGCACCATACCTTGTGGAACAGCAGCACTTTTGAGCATAGCAACTGTCGTATTACCAAAAGTGCTGGTACTCGCCAAATCATAAATAGCACGCATCAATGGATGCTCATGAGTAATAAAATCAATATCTTCACGTTGGAGCGCTTGCTCTCGCTCAAAGGTCAGTGTCATACCGTCTTCATCACCAAGTGGTAAACCATCGATATAGTCACTGATCTCAGTACTGTCGATAGGTGCGATGACCCACGAACCGTCACGCTGAATACTATGATCGATATTGGCAGACGCAAAGAAACGCTCAATAAAGTGCGGCAGCAAGTTATTACTATCAAAGTCACGCATAGCATCCGCGATACGACCAGCGACACGCGGACGGCATGAGTTATACTCAAGCAGACGATCGCGACCTGCTTGTAGCTGGGATTCTAGTCCCAAACGTGTTTTTTGTGCCTCTTCAATGATGTCTTGTAAGATCACGTTGTTTTCGGCAGTATCCGCACCCTCAAGCATTGGCTTTAGCTCTTGGATATACTGCTCTTGTACGCTCTGAGCGGTTGGTGATATCTGATTGAACATATTCAGCGCATCGTTATACCAATTATACAGACGCTCTTGCGCTGTGCCTTGTACATAAGGAACATGCAACATGATTTGCTGGGTCTGACCGATACGGTCTAAGCGACCGATACGCTGCTCTAATGTGTCTGGATTGGCAGGTAGATCCCATAATATCAACTGGCTGGCAAACTGGAAGTTACGACCTTCTGAACCAATCTCCGAACACAATAGAATCTGTGCACCTTCACTATCGGCGAAAAATGCTGCTGCTTGGTCACGTTCAAGCAGTGTCATTTGCTCAGTAAAGATAGCCGTCTTGATACCTGCATGCAGACGCAATACCGCTTCTAAACTCTCTACCGTTGCACCGCTACGAGCGATTAACAACACTTTTTGATGTTTTAGCTCACCTCGTAGAATCTCTACCAACCAAGAAACGCGTGGATCGTCTTCTAACCAGCCACCATCTGGTTGATTTTCTTCGCCCCATAGCTGCTCACGCAACTTACCTTGAGTTTGGTAGCTGTCTTTCCATGATTCAGGTAGTGGTAGAGGATAAGGCTGGCTACTACGACCATAAAACCCTTTGACACTATCACGAGTATTACGGAACAGGATACGACCTGTACCATGGCGATCTAATAACTCATTGAGCGCATAGTTACGTAGTTTTTCATCATCATTAATCGCTGCTAATTCATCAATATCGATAGTAAGCAAACCACTCAAAGCAGCGATTTGCCCTTCACTCAATGGCTTATCGTCTATTAATACACTAGCGACTGCTGCCGTTTCAGCAAAGGCATCTTGACCATCGATAAACTCATCTAAATCATCGAAACGATCTGGATCCAAGAGACGCAGACGAGCAAAATGGCTCTGTGCGCCAAGCTGTTCAGGTGTGGCTGTCAATAACATAACCCCTGCCGTTTCTTCAGCAAAATCTGCAACTAAGTCATATTTATCATTGCCACCTTGCGCCTCGTCCCAATGCAAATGATGCGCCTCATCGACGACCAATAAATCAAACCCTGCATCCATCGCTTGGTCGTATAAATCAGGATGATCCAGCAATAGATCCATACCAGCGATGATACATTGTTCAGTACCAAACACATTTTGTTCTGGATCGTGCTCTTTAATTGCCGAAGTACGTACCAAATCAAATAAAGAAAAGTTTAGATTAAAGCGACGGCGCAGCTCAACCATCCATTGGTATTGTAGACTGTCTGGCACAAGAATTAATACACGCTCGGCCTTACCTGTAAGCAGTTGCTGATGAATAATCATACCCGCTTCAATAGTTTTACCAAGTCCGACCTCATCAGCGAGTAATACACGCGGTGCGATACGTTTGCCAACTTCATGCGCAATATATAGCTGATGCTCAATGATATCGACACGCGCACCCATCAAACCTTTGAGTGGATGACCTGCCAGCGCTGATTGCATACGCAAAATATCTTGACGCAGCTCATACCAATCACCGCGCTCAATTCGACCAGCCAGTAGACGCTCAAGTGGCTTCGCCAAAGTAATATTGGCTGCTAGACGAGTCTCCATGATACCGCGTTCGTGTTCATCGACACCGTACTTGAGCACACCCATTACTTCATCGACAGCATTCACCGTATAACTTTTGCCATCTTGGTCATAGATACTATCACCGACTTTGAACACCACACGTGATAATGGTGCAGAATTTTTGGCATAGACGCGCATCTCTTCGCTTTGCGGGAATAAAATATGCACACATCGGTCGTCAACATCGATAACCACACCCAAGCCAAGCTCAGACTCCGTATCAGATAAATAACGTTGACCAACGGCGAATTCAGTACTGTGCAATGAAGCGATAGAGATAGTCATAAGGCGATGTCTTTTGTACCCAGATAGTAAGAAATTAAAGAAATAGTGAAAAACGCTAGCAACGAGAATTGGCCAAGCAGCAAAAAACTAAAGAAACATAAGCTAAATGTCGTATTAAGTGTCTTAACAAAAACCAAGCCAACAGTTTGACTTCACCATTATATAACGTTAGCGGGTAGATGAGTGCGTTAAGTTAACTTTTCAAGAGCAGATTCATGCAGGATTTTGTCAATACTAGGCATCACAGAGACAAGCATAACGGAGAAATGCAAAATCATAAAATCACGACTCACTATGAAAAACAATCCCACAACGTGATACATTAAGTTGATAATCAATAAAAATTTAAATCAACCTTTTAAAAATAGCCATCGAGCTTAAAACGATCATTTAACAAGGAGCAACCATGCAAGCGGTTTTTTTAGATAAAGGCACTTTTTCTGATGGCGTTGAGTTACTCGCTCCAACAGGTATAAGCGACTACATCACGTATGATGAAACGCCACAAGATGATGCGATTATCATAGAACGCTGTAAAGACGCTGATATTATTATCACTAATAAAGTACAGGTCAATGCTGCGGTGATAAGCAAACTGCCCAATCTTAAGCTTATTCAGCTCACCGCCACTGGCATGAACAATGTTGATCAAGAGGCTTGCAACACACACGATGTCACTCTCTATAATGTCGCAGGCTATGCCGTCAAAAGCGTACCTGAGCATACTTTTATGTTGATGCTAAACGGCATGCGCGCAGGTATTCATTACCATCAAAAAGTCTCTGACGGTACGTGGCAAGCAAAAGGGGATTTTTGCCTATTGGATATCCCACTGATAGATTTAGAAGATAAGACACTGGGTATTATCGGACTTGGTACCATCGGTAAACGCGTTACCGAAATTGCACGTGCATTTGGTATGACGGTATTGTGGGCAGAGCATCAAGGACGTGAGCCACGTAATGATGATTACACAGCGTTTGACGATGTATTAGCACGTGCCGATGTGATCAGCTTACATTGTCCACTAAACCCACAAACGCAGCACCTCATTAATGCAGATACTTTAGCAAAAATGGCTAAGCAACCCTTCATCGTCAACGTCGCGCGCGGTGGGGTCGTCGATAGCGAAGCCCTCACCAATGCGGTGAACAACAAGCAAATAAAGGGCTATGCCAGCGATGTGTTTGAACAAGAGCCTATCGCAGCCGACGATCCTTTATTAACCCTTGCCAATCACCCACGAGTGATATTTAGTCCGCACAATGCTTGGGGCAGCAAAAGTGCACAAGAAAAGTTATGGCAAATATTAAGCACACAAGTCACTGACTTTATCGAAAAACGTTCAATTTAAGCAACATCAGAGGGCTCAAAATGGACTTGGGCTCTCCCAATCCATCCATGCACCCAGTACTGGATGCTTTAGGCGTAAGTGCTGCGCGTGCAGGTTCAGCCTTGGTGCTATCTCTAGCGCAGCACCCTCAGCGTAGATAGGATCGCCAATCATTACATGACCGACATGAACCATATGGACACGCAATTGATGACTGCGACCAGTAACTGGCTTTAACATCACTCGCGTGACCATCTGACCATTGCATTCTTCATGAGCCATTACTTCATACAAAGTCAACGCATGCTTTGGCCAATCATGATCGACAATATGGCGTGGTTTCGTCTCTGGCTCGTAGCGTACTGGCACTGATATCTTACCAGTGACGCCCACACTCTCCCACTGCCCAAAGACACGTGCTTGATACTTTTTTTGTGGTAGACGTTCTATAAACTGCTTACTAATATGGGTCTGTGCAGCGGCGTTTTTTGCAAAAATTAGCAATCCTGAAGTATCCATATCAAGGCGATGAATCAACTTAACCGCAGGATTAGCACGCTCAAGCCTTGCTAGCAAACTCACCTTTAGCGTTTTTCCATCAACACTTAATAGTCCTGCAGGCTTATCAACCACCCAAATATCATCGTCTTCATAGACAGTGACTTCTTGTGCAAATGCTTGAAAAAACTCAAGCGGATAGGCTTGCTCCTCAGTATTAAGGGCATCAACTTCTTCATCGGTAAAAAGCATAAAAATAGACTACTTATATTAAGGGCTTGGAAGTAAAAACAGTGGTTATATTATATTGTATAAAACAACTAATTTTGACCCAAAAGTAAGGGGGATTGCAGCAGCTGATTTACAACTCATAATTTATATCGCTATGTGTCGATTTATTGTGCTAATAC
>NZ_JBQSVP010000052.1:0-20658 GCF_052376345.1 Psychrobacter sp. AOP5-GZ1-6
AAAGTACAAGAACTGGTAAAAGACATTAAATTTGCCATGATGACCACTCGTACTCACGAAGGCCACTTACATGCCTGCCCAATGACTACCAGCGAAACCAGTATCGGTGCAAAAGAGATTTGGTTCATCGGTGACAAGACAACCGAAACGGTAAAAGATATCGAAAAAGACCCGCAAGTAAACTTAGCTTATGTCAGCCAAGATTCAAAAAATTATGTCTCAATTAACGGTAAAGCAGAATTGGTCAAAGACCAAGAGAAGTTAGATGAACTGTGGTCACCTGTTTATAATGCATTTTATGAACAAGGCAAAGAAGATCCAAATGTGCAGCTGATCAAAGTCGTCCCACATGGTGCAGAGTACTGGCTAAGTGGAAGCTCAGTCGTTAATATGTTTAAGATGACAACTGCTGCTGTCATGGATGGCAAGAAAGCGACCAACTTGGGTGAAAACAACTCAGTGACGTTGTAAGCCGTCCAAACCATAACAGCAAAAGTAAAAACGCCAGTGGCTTATGCGACTGGCATTTTTTTATGTGTTTTATCTATAGTCAAAGGATCCTAAAGTCAAAGAACGCTAAAATCGATACAAGGCAGCCGACTGCAGATTATACAAGTAGTACATCTAAGAAGTTTAACGCGGTAGCGGTTTAGTCGTTCGCTGACTATATTTTCTATTGATAGGCATTACTGTGGTGGTTTTGCATAGCCATTGTCAGCTGGATAAGCCTGTGGCTGTGTTGGCTTTGGCTTAGCAGGATCATAAAGTCCATAAATTGCCGTACCGATTACACCTGTATTATTAATAGAGCCAGAGCTAGTATTGGCAGCATAAGCACTCTCTGGCTTGCTAAATATGAACGAGGCAACTGAACTCTGACTCTTACGGAAACCTTCAATGACCAAATCATCATTAGGATCTAATACATATCCGCTATCGTAGCGACTGGCAGCGCTGCCATCGAGGACATTTATCCCATCGACACTAGCAACGATTTCATAAGTGTTGGCGCTGTTATTATGATACACCAAACGGTAGGCCTGACCTGCTTGACCTTGGACATAGTAATTACCAGAATCTCGATAAATTGGTAAAGTATCAGTGTCCGTCTCCATCGAAAAATCAACCTTGCCAGCCATTAGCGACATACTATTGATTGCACGTCCATTATAAGCTTTGTCTGCATAACGAACCTGCATCTGCTCGATCGGCTCACTACTCGTACGGCGCAGATCAACAGTAGTCACTTCAGAGTTGACATCATCACCCCATTTTGTCCCCAAACGTTCGGATTCTGCAGCGTCCTGAGTAGAGATCTCTGCCATAGAGTCCATTTGGACGGATTCTTCTGGCTGAACGGTTGGAGATGGTAGCTCTTGCACGTTTGGGCTTGAAGAACACCCCGTCAATAATGCCAGTACTAATACAGCAGCACCTGACTGTGCCTGATATGAGGTCATGCTTATCTCCTTGTTTATTTAGATAACGTTTTATACTAATTTAGAAAATTTCTTGTATTTTGTTTACTAATTTTTAGTATATATCAACCATACAAACAATGTCTAAGACAAATTGGCAACATCAGCCGTATTTCAAGCAAAGCATAAAAAACGCTAGAAGCGAATGCGACTAGCGTTTTTGTTCAAACTTTATCAACCTACCATCAACAATATGGGCTAACCACTTTGCTTGAGATATGGCCAAGCGGCTCTTAGGTATATCATCATCGACCATAACGTCAATATAACAGCGGCAACCATCAATACATAACCAATGGTTTCAAGTGACTGCCAATTGAGCAATAGCACCGTAATTGCGACCATTTGAAAGGTAGTCTTAAGCTTACCGACATAAGACACTGCCACACTGGTGCTCTTACCCAGCTCGGCCATCCACTCACGCAGCGCAGATACTGCAATTTCGCGCGAGATAATCACGATAGCAGCAATCGCCATTATAATATTGGGATGCCACTGCACTAGAATGATAAGCGCTACCGCTACCATCAATTTGTCAGCGACAGGGTCTAAAAACCGACCAAAAGCTGACATCACATTGAGCTTGCGCGCAAAATATCCATCCAACCAATCAGTCACTGCAGCGATAATAAAAACGCCCGTCAATAATAAATGGCGCAATAAGCTATCGCTAAACTCACTCATACCTACCCGCGCAATTGCATTGTCTGAAATAGCTGGCATGCCAATCCCCATGGACGGCGGCCAGTAGGCGATGGCAACAAATAGCGGAATCATCAAGATCCGTGCGATAGTCAGGTTATTGGGCAAGTTAAAAATACTTTTGGTATTTTGCGTACTTGATGGCTCCTGCGTATGCAAATGCGTATTTTCAGTCATGGCAAACCCAGTTTAATATAGACAAAATAATGGCTGATAGCTTAGCATTTTTCCAGTAGGTCGTCATGCCATCTCTTTGGCTACTCAGTACCAATAATATTGAAATCACTCTATGATATAGCCTTTGTATTAAAGTTTAACGTAATGTCATGTAACTAGAATAGCCAGATACCTATCAATTACGTTATGATAACAGCATAAAACAGTTGTACACTTAGCTTTATAAGCTTGGTAGATACGCCTATTGGATAGACAAATTATTATCTTACTTTCACAGTATATACTCACCTGAAAAATGGTAAAAAAATAGAACCAAGTAAAAAGACCATCTAATGGTAAACCTATAATAACAACAAGTCACAACTACTGCCTAGTAGCTACTGCTACACGATCAGTTTTCCTCAGCCCACAGTTCCTCCTCTGTGGGCTCTTTTTTGTCTATATTTATTCATCAATAAATATCTTGCTCTTTATTTAAATAAGATCAAATACTACAGATTCTTGAAAGCACTTATTCTTGACAGTACCTATTACTCAACGAATATATAAAAAACTCATGCAAAAATTCAAAAACCCACCATAGGCAGGTTTTTGAATGAGGGTTACACACCTAAAAAACAGGTATAACACAAATTTCCGTGTTTAGAGTGCCACATCATTTATCGTCATCGGCAAAACCTTGATTGGAACAGCATACAACCATGCCATGCCAGCGCTACAGTAAAATTTATTGTCAGAATAAGACACGATTCGTGCGGTAAAATCGTTGTCAATCTGATCCGTCATGGCCTCTTCATCGCTGTTATCATCTACTGCACACCATATCTCTTGACAACCACGTTCAAGCATCAAACGAGTCAGTTCACTTCCTATAAGCACTATAGCCACCTCTGGTTTTATACTGTTTAGTATATTAAAACATGCAAATATATCTGTTTATGCTAGGTTTGAATATTATTATTTGTAGCTTAGTTGTTACTTTTAATATACAAAATTTCAGAAATTTTATGATCAAATATATTTGGTATCGCTGTATTTTTTATAGTGAATCGACTAAATTTATCGTTAATTTGATTGAAATCACGTACTATTCTTTCCCGTTTTAAACGGTTCTGAGAATTGTAAAATTAAAAAACCCACAACAGATAAAATAATAGCAATTTCATAACGACCGTAGGCTACTGAAATACCAATAGCGCCTGTATTCCATAGACTAGCTGCCGTCGCAGTACCCTTTGAACCCATTTCGTTCTTAAAAATCGCACCACCACCAATAAACCCCATGCCTGTGATAATCGCATACATGATTCTCGCCTCACCAGCTGATTCATAAATATCCCGACCCACCAACATAAAAGCACAAGAGGCAATCGTCACTAAAGGAAAAGTTCTAAGCCCTGCGCCATTGTCTTTCATTTCACGATTAAGAGCGATAGGTAAAGATAGGACAAAAGCAATGCCCAGCTGAAAGAAGTGGTATTGCATTAATTCAATATCTATCTCAAATCCAAACATCGTTGACTATCCTCCTATCTTTATAATTTTGATGTATAGGGTTGATTGCACAGTAAGTAAATAAACAAGTAAGTCACTTGCGATGGTTAGATTGTTTTACAAATTGTATCAACTGTCTGTTGTGCCATTTGATAACAGCTTTCGATATTACCCTGTCCACACCAGTCACCACTAACAACCCACTGCTTCGGCTCATCTACTAAAATACCAAGACTGTCTTTGTTGATATCGGTATCAATAACCGTGGCAGCATAACGCCAGCGATGACAGTCTATTTGACTGGGCACGCTTTCTTCATTCCAGTTCAACGCTCGCTGTGCGGCTTGCAATAATTGTGCTTGGACGGTCTCGATATCATCATCGACATGCTGCTCTGACCAACGATTGCTAGCATGAATGGTCACACTGGGTAGCAGATCATCATGAGCAGGTTTTTGATGCTCAATAAATATTCTATCGAGAATAGAATCACTCAAATAAGCGACATCCCATTGCTGTTCGCTTAGGCTGCTTAGCCCTTTCGGTAATGCGGCAGTATCATTCCATCCTAACATCAGCGTATAACAAGCTTGCATTTGTGGCTCGGTAATATTGGCTTGCGCACCAAAGCCACTATTTGCCATCAACTCGACTGCCTGACCGTTAGGCGCGGTACAAATCACCCAATCAAAATAACCGAGACTCGCGCCAGTATCGTCAAACAGTTCAGTCTTTTTATCAGCTTTTTCTGCTATAGCGCTGTCATATTGAGCCAATGGTGCGACGCGGGTTTTAAACTTTATGGTAGTGTGCTGCAACTCATCCGCCAACTCACGTCCCCAGCTAGTCATTTTTGGTGTACTGATATAGCGTGATTGTGTGGTATTCCATTGCTCTTTGCTTTGGATATCAAATACCTCAATACTATCGTTTGCTGGTGTTAGGTTGACCACTTGTGCGCACCATGGTCTTAGTAGACCAGTATCTAGCCAAGGTGCGATAAACTGTTGGAAGCTTGCTGTTTTCGCCGTAAAAAACTGTGCGCCAAATGCCCATTGCCAGTTTTTTCCAGTTTGATTATCAGTACGATAACGGGTGGCCAAACGTCCAACACTGCGCGACTTCTCAAAAATAGTGATCTGCGGTATCAAATTCTTATCATTATCTTTGCCAAAAGCACGCTCTAATAATGTAGCGGTAAACAGTCCCGTCAGACCACCGCCGATGATAGCGATTTTGGGTGGAGTGGTATCAGCAGAAATTACAGAATGATGAGTCATAATGACAGTAAGCCTTATAGGATAGTTGGTCAGAAAATAATGATTTACTTTTAGTCGATGTACTTTTAAATAGCATTGAACCTCTAAAACCTACTCATATCAATATCATCTACGTAAAAAAGCCATGCTATTTTATAACATGGCTTTTCTGTCATTTCAGATTGAGCACACTTCATAATACTTCAAGCAAGGTTAACGCTGTCGTAATTTTATAGTGGAATGACTAAGCATCAAAAATTTCACTGCATATTGCCTGAAAGATAGTCGCTGCCAGCACCACATTTGAATGTTCAACACGCCCTATATTCAGTTGCCCAGAGCTATTTGGCTCTCTACTCTCCACGCTCAGCCTTGACCACCTCGACCAACTGATTAATCACAGAACTGTCTGCAAGGGTAGATAAATCTCCCAAGCCTACATACTGCCCTGCCGCTAGATTACGCAAGATACGACGCATGATTTTGCCCGAGCGCGTTTTGGGTAGTACATTGACGATATGAATGGTATCCAAATTAGCAATGGGCCCAATCTCAGAACGCACGTGTCGATTCAATTCAGCCCTCAATGACTCTGTCTCTTTTTCACCTGATTTTAGGATAATAAAGGCACAAACACCCGTACCACGAATCTCGTGTGGCATGCCCACAATGGCAGCCTCAGCCGTTGCAGGATGTGCGACCACCGCACTTTCAATCTCCGCCGTACCCAGACGATGCCCCGCGACATTGAGCACATCATCGACACGCCCTGTAATCCAGTAATGTCCATCCTCGTCGCGCTGTGCCCCATCACCAGTGAAATAATAGCCTGGATAATCGCTAAAATAGGTCTCTAAAAAGCGCTCATGGTCGTTGTAAATCGTCCGCATTTGTCCTGGCCAGCTGCTATTAATCAGCAGGTTACCTTCAGCAGACCCTTCTAATATAGTGTCATCGGTATCAACGATTTCTGGCTTGATACCGTATAGAGGGTTCATCGCCGCACCCGGTTTGAGTGCGACTGCGCCTGGTATTGGCGCCATTAAAATACCGCCTGTTTCCGTCTGCCACCAAGTATCAACGATTGGACATTTACTGTCGCCGACCACATGATAGTACCAATCCCATGCTTCTGGATTAATCGGCTCCCCGACGGTTCCGAGCAAGCGCAGGCTAGAACGATTAGACTCACGAACAAAGGCATCGCCCTCTTTCATCATTGCTCGAATCGCGGTCGGTGCGGTATATAAGACCGTCACATTGTGCTTATCGATGATATGACCAATACGTGCCCATGTTGGATATTCTGGAACCCCCTCGAACATCACTGTCGTCGTTCCATTAGCGAGCGGTGCATAAGTAGCATAGGTATGCCCCGTAATCCAGCCCACATCGGCTGTACACCAGTAGACATCATCGTCTTTAATATCGAAGACATCTCGAAACGTAGAAAGCGCATAAGTGATATAGCCGCCAGTCGTATGTAACACACCTTTAGGCTTACCCGTCGAGCCAGATGTATAGAGTAAAAACAGCGGGTCTTCGGCATTCATCACTTCAGGTTCGCAATACTTCGATTCGCCATCGACCAAGCTATGATACCAAACATCACGGCGGCCACTCATCGGTACGGAGTTGCCAGTACGGTGGACGACGATGACGTTGGTTACGCTGTCCGTACCATCCATATCAAGTGCGCGATCGACATTGGCCTTGAGCGGTGTACTTTTATTACCACGTAATCCTTCATCAGCAGTAATCACCAGTTTTGAGCGACTGTCTATCAACCGATTGCCCAAACTCTCAGCAGAAAACCCACCGAACACCACTGAATGCACCGCACCGATACGCGTACACGCCAGCATGGCCACCATCGCTTCCGGTATCATCGGCATATATAAGGTGACGCGATCGCCTTTTTTGACCCCAAGCTTACGCATGGCATTCCCTAAGCGGCAGACCGATTCGTGCAGCTCTTTAAAGGAGATAATTTTATGTAAGGAAGGATGATCACCTTCCCAAATAATTGCTGGCTTATAAGGGTTGTTTTGCAGATGTCGGTCGAGACAATTGACTGAAATATTCAGCTCGCCATCTTCGAACCATTTAATACGAAAGTCTTCTAAATCGTAATTCACATCGCTGATTTTGGTTGGTTTTTTTATCCAATCAATTAGCTCGGCACGCTGTGCCCAAAAGGCATCATGAGATTCAGGGGATTCGATAGACTGCTGGTAGTCGGTGCGGTATTGTTCGGCTGTCGTATTGGCAGCAGCGATGAACTCGGCTGCAAGGGGAAATGATTTCTGAGTCATAATAGTCATCCTTTTTAATTATTATTACCTGTACCAATCGTCAATAACGACCGTCTGTACAGGTAATAAGAGCCATCTTCCATAATGCGTGACACGTAAGGTTAGTTTGACAAATAAGCCGGATGGTTGCAAGGCATCAACTGCCATTCATAACAATATCACTGTACAGCGGTATAATTGGTCATACATGATAAAATGCATGGACAAGGCAATAAGGTATTTAATCCTTGTAACCTTAAATAAAATATGGACAATAGCTATTCTAAAGCGAACGCTAAGAGCGACTGACTCTTTTGAAGCACGACTTTATTGAATATAAGCAATCAGCTTTATTTTTATTATTTTATATCTATAGTCAATTTACCCTATTATCGATACAACGAACTGAGTGCCCACTATACGATTGGTTAGTGAGCGAGGTTAAGACCTGTAGCGGTTTTATAGTGGACAGGCTGTATCATTTTATGAGACCACAATGAGCAATCAACGCAATACATCACAATACGCCCACTACGATGTCATTATTATCGGTGCTGGCGCGTCAGGGTTATACTGTGCGCTCACTGCGGGTCGCCGTGGTCGCCGCGTACTGGTATTAGATCATGCCAATAAAGCAGGCAAAAAAATCCTGATGTCAGGTGGGGGTCGCTGTAACTTTACCAATTACTTCGTTGAGCCTGAACACTTCCTAGGTGCCAATCAACATTTCTGCAAATCAGCCCTTAGCCGTTATCCCAGTTGGGAGTTTATCAGTATGGTTGAAGCGCATAAAATTGCTTATCATGAGCGTGAGCATGGTCAGCTGTTCTGTGATGACTCTGCACAAGACATCTTAACCATGCTCCTTGATGAATGTGCCGCTGTCGGTGTACAAGTAAAACTGAATGCTCAAATTGAAAGCGTTCAAACTGTCGAAAACGACAAAAATGCTCGTTTTGAGTTACTAACGACCAAACAGCTGACTAAGAAAGAAAAGCAAGAAAGAAAAGAGACAGCCAATCAAACCAAGCTGCCACAAACAGGCTATCGCTGTGAGTCATTAGTCGTCGCCACGGGCGGATTATCTATCCCAACCATGGGTGCTAGCGGCTTGGGTTATGAAGTGGCACAGCAGTTTGGTCATACGCTCATATCAACTGACGCCAGTCTCGTACCTTTTACCTTCACTGATAAAACAGGTGAGCTTATTCGGTCATTGTCAGGTATTAGCTTGCCAGTCATTGCCAGTAACGAGCGCATTTCCTTTAAATTACCACTGCTATTCACCCATCGTGGACTGTCAGGGCCTTCGATGCTGCAACTGTCTAATTATTGGCATACGGGTGAAACCATCAGTATCAACCTGCTACCCGATATCGATACGACAGCGCTCTTATTGGCGCATAAAAAATCACATCCCAAGCAGCTGATTCGTACGGTGCTCGCTGATTATACTGATAGTGCATTACCAAAAAAGCTGCTGACCGCGCTACAGACTCACCTGTGGGAAGATATCAAAGATACCGAGCTTGCTAATATTAAAGACGAGCGTTTGGCAGAGCTCGGTGCGAGCTTGAATGGTTGGCAGCTAAAACCGTCTGGTACTGAGGGTTATCGTACCGCTGAAGTCACGCGCGGCGGTGTCAAAACAGATGAGGTATCCTCAAAGACTATGCAAAGCAACTTACAAGATGGTCTATACTTTATCGGTGAGGTGCTCGACGTCACAGGCTGGCTTGGTGGTTATAATTTTCAATGGGCGTGGGCAAGCGGTTTTGTTAGTGGTGAAGTTGTTTGATGCTATAGTCGGTTCAATGTGATTTGAATACAAGTAAAATCACCAAAAATAGTAGACTAATCGAGAGTGATATCCCATCCGATTTATAGAGGATTAACGATAGACAGTAAGGTCTACTAAATCTCCTATAGAAAATTATTCTACTTAAGTTGTCTTTTACCTGAATTAATTCCTGATAATTTAGATATAATAAGGCTAATATAGCGCAAAGTAGTCAGACAGAGCTGCTTTGCAGATAACAGTAATCTGTTTTACGAGGGAATATATGCGTCAAATCAAGAAGGTTCATGGTGAAAAAGTACCATATTGGGTGGGTGATGGCTTTTATGTAAAAACCCTAATCAACCATCTTGATGACAATCCCGATTTTAACTATCAGCATACCGATCCATTTTTGTTATTCGATTATGGTGTGCCCACCGTTTTTGAGCCAAATCCTGATTATAAATCACAACCACATGGTATTGGTAAGCATCCACACAGAGGTTTTGACATTGTCACTATCGCGTATTCAGGAGAACTTAGCCATGCCGATTCTACTGGTGGGTGCAGTGATATTTTGGCAGGTGACGTACAATGGATGACCGCAGGGCGCGGCATTATGCATGAAGAGTTTCACTCAGAATCATTTGGACAGCATGGCGGCGTTTTTAGTATGGTGCAGATGTGGGTCAACCTACCAAGTAAAGACAAACTCACCCAACCAAAATACCAAAGCATCAAACGCGCAGACATACCTATCGTCGATTTGATAGATAATAGCGCTAGTCAGACACTTAACAACAATGAAGAGCAAACCGTTATTGGTACAGCCGCTATCATAACTGGTGAGTGGCAAGGCGTCACAGGCGCAGCCAGCACATTCACCCCAGTTAATGTATGGAATATTGAATTACATACCGCTGGGTCAACGAAGCTGCAAGTACCCAACACGCACAATACGCTATTGCTAGTACAAGAAGGTAAGTTACTAGTCAATGATACGACTGTGAGCGCAGGACATTTGATTCAGTTTGAGCCACCCACGCAACATCGTACTGATATTCAAGATGGGCAAGCACCTGATACTGACACCATTGAGCTGCACTGTCCTACTACCGAAACTGATGGACAGACCTCAATGCCTATCAAACTTTTGCTATTCAGCGGGGAGCCTATTGGCGAACCAGTGGCTGGTTATGGCCCTTTTGTCATGAACACGCAAGAAGAGCTGCGCCAAACGTTTCGAGATTACCAAACAGGTAATTTTATTAAGTAGCTGACACTTTATCTAATAGCGAACACATACGTATCCACAGGTATAAAAAAGCCACCAAACGCTTATCGTCTGGTGGCTTTTATTCAAGGCTTATCTTTCACCTAACTAACTACGCTTGAGCTAAAAACGGATAATCGGTGTAACCTTCAGCACCGCCACCATAAAAGCTTTCGGGATGCTGTTCATTTAGCGCAGCGCCTTCACGAATACGTTCAGCCAAGTCAGGGTTGGCAATGTAATCACGACCAAAAGCAACGGCATCGATGTAACCTGCTTTAACATTTTTCTCTGCTTTTTCGGCGGTATAGCCACCAGCAGCGATAATCATATTATCAAAAGCAGCTCGGACACCTTGACGGAAAGTATCGCTATAAGGAGTACCACCAGCCCAATCAGGCTCTGACAGATGTAGATACATTAGACCACGCTTGTTAATCTGTTCAATCAACCAGATGTTTTCATCTTCGTTATAGCCGGCCTCTACATTGTTAAACGTTCCAAGCGGCGAAATACGAATACCGACATGATCCGCATCCCAAGCATCAACACAAGCATCGATGACATCTAGTGTTAGGCGCGCTCGGTTTTCACGGCTACCACCGTATTCATCAGTACGTAGATTGGTTTGTTCCACCCAGAACTGATGCAACAGATAGCCATGAGCGCCGTGAATCTCAACCCCATCAAAGCCCGCTTCTTTAGCATTTTTGGTTGCTTGTGCAAAGTCAGCAATGACTTGCTTGATTTCATCAAGTGTGGCTGGGCGAGGTGTCGTCGCGTCCACTCGAATTGCTTGATTATTACTATCACGTAGCGAGGTACGTATGCCGACGTTTACATCAGAAGCGGAAATTGGGGCTTTACCATCAGGTTGTACGCTCTCATGCGAGACCAGACCGGTGTGCCATAGCTGTACCACAATCTTGCCACCTTTGGCATGGACGTTATCAACGATGGCCTTCCATGCGGTGATTTGGTCTTGAGTATGAATACCAGGTGCGCCTGCATAGCCTTTCGCCTGAAAAGAAATCTGCGTCGCCTCAGTAATAATCAATCCTGAGCCAGCACGCTGTGAGTAGTATTCTCCAGCCAGCGCTGTCGGTACATCACCAGGCTCTACTGAACGCAGACGTGTTAATGGTGCCATTAATATACGGTTTTTTAGCGTTTGTGTACCCATTTTTACGGGTTCAAATAAGTTATCGTGTACCATGTTATGCCTTATTATGTTTGTCATTATAAATTGGTGTTCGTTATCATGATGAAGGTTTATTGAACGACCGTTACATTTATAAGGAATGCTTGTCATTATTCAAGTAATCTTTACAAACAGAAACACACGTTTATATTTATTTAATAACAGTGATATTCGCTATCTCAATTGCTTATTACAGGGTAAAATCTATGCACGCTCATACAAATAAGTTATTAGGACTCACATCAAATTACAAACATTCATACTCAACGGAGTATTGAAAGGATGCAATCTGTGCAAAAGAATCAAGTGCTACTTATTGTCAGTTCAAGCTTAGTGTTTGCCCTCACCGCCTGCCAGCCTCCTTCAGATAAAACGGCACCTGAAGCTGATACACAGACCACAACCGACCAAAGCTCTCAGCCGCTCGCAGAAGCAAAAACACCGAAAGAACTCACTAAAGCATTGGTGAAACTATCGGAAGATACATTAAAAGAGCAGCTCATTTGTAGCAAGCTGGAAGACACCATAAATACCATTGATAATAAAAGTGAAATCGAAAATATTCATGCGGTTCAGCACCAGCTAACGGCTTGCTTACCAGTGGCCGACAATACTCAAATCCTACAATGGCTAACAGAATATCAAGCGATGTATCAACGTTTTCTAAGCGTCAATAGCATTAATAATGTTGATAGCGCGATAGACAATAGCTCATTTTATGCCCTAATGCGTACGATTGAAGAAGACCAAACCGTCACTGTGGCACAACTAAAAGAGGTCAGCCCTCGTGTGCGATATTTGGTAAGTTTAATCAGGAGTGGTTCCGACGTTCATGTGCGCTATTTGGGTGAAGGTGATTATGAGTTTTATCACGACCTAACCGCCATGGCAGATATATTTATCCCTTATCTACCTGAGGATCAAGCGGCCTTTGTCCAGCGTATGGCAAAAGACAACCAAGAAATCTTTTGGTTCGATACGGCGATTGCCTTTTCTTTTGAGGAGTTGGTTGAACGTACTGTCTTTTGGGAAGACTTTATCAAGCACTATCCACAGAGTATCTTTTATAACGATGCCGAGTCGTTATTCAATATGTATCGCTATCTACTATTTTTTGGGTCCGAAAATACTCAATGGACAGATAAAGAAATACGCAACTTCTATGACTCAGACAATAAACGACTGCTGCTAAAGTTGGCTAAACGCCCCAATAATGAGCTGGCTAAAAATGTGCAAGACTTTTTCACATTTATGGAGCAATCTGATGCCGAGCGTCTGACGCAGTACCCTATACCTGACAAAGATGAAAACGGTGGTGAAATAGACGAGAGGAACATCACACAATATCAACTAAATGAAGCTTTAAATCTATCGTCACCATGGATAGCCACTCAAGATAGGAATTGTTTGACGGGCATTATTTGTGTGGATAAGGATGCTCAATAAAGCATAATAAAGCCAAAACACCTACATTACTTCATGCATGCTTCATCATCTGTTTAACCGACAACTCTAAAGATAAATAAGTGCCAAACAATATCACCATAGAGCCAACGATCGCTCGTGTGTCTAAGGCTTCTCCAAGTAACACATAACCTAGAATAATGGCAAAAATTGGAATCACTAAGGTAATACTCGTCGCTCTAGTTGGCCCGATATTTTTGATCAATTGATTCATAAAAATCAGCGCAATCGCAGTAGAAAACACGCCAATGCAAATCACCGATATCCATGCTTTTAGACTGATGCTCTGACCATAGGGAAACTCATAAAAGGTAACGGGCAACATGATAATACTGGCAATGATGAGTGAGCCTGCGGTGATGGCCACTGGTGAAACATTGTACAAATAACTTCTGGTGAAGTTGGCACCAAGCGCGTAACCAACACTGCCCAATAATGCATAACCCATTGGCAATAATCCTTCGACCAAACCTTTACTTTGATCACCGCCCCCAAACAATTTTTCGCTCATGAGAATGATCACACCAACCACACCAATAATCAAACCAAGTAGCTGTTTCTTTGATAATCTGTCTTTAAAAAAAGTGCTGGCGATAAAGCCACTCATGATTGGCACAGAGGCATTAAGCACTGCTAACACACCCGCATTTACCGATTGTGCTGAAAAAGAAAATAGCACAAAAGGTACGGCAGTGGAAAATAGTCCGACAAGCGCCAATAGCTTCCAATGCTCGCGGATACCAGCTCTGTTTTTCTTGCTGATTAACACAAAAATCAACATCACCAATCCGGCAAATATCACTCGCAGACTGGCAAAGGTAAGCGAGCCAAACTCAGGTACGCCGATACGATAAAAAACAAAGGACAGCGACCACATAAAGGAGAGCGTGATAAAGGTAATGAGGTCGCGTTTGGTCATGGATGAATCCTATTGAACGTCAAACGGCACGTGCCTACATTTAATAAATGCGCCGTTATTAAAAGTCTCAGTCGTAAAACTGTCGTATTGTGAAAAAAGACTACGATGATAACTTGTTAATCGCTCAATGGGGATTGTTTCTCTATACTTGCCGCCCACTTTCTGTTTATAAATTTACCTTATCTAAAATAAAGTCAATATCCTTATCACCGCACTCTAGTAAGTTGGTTAAAATTGACTTGGTTGCTCGTTTATTAGAAATAAAGACTTTGAATAAACTTTTCCAACCCTATAGGTTATGTCAACTAATACTGATACAACTAAATCTGCGACTTTAAACTTTTCCTAGCAATACTTTTATGAAAAAAAGAAAAGAACGTAACAAAAAATACAGACGCAGATAATATTAAAATTAGAAGAGTCGCTATGGCTTGCTTATAACTCTTAGTTCCATCATTGATCGTGTATATTGTAGGATTGAATATTTCTACCATATCCGAGACATCATCTGTAATACTGAAATAGCACCAAGTAATGAAAATTATACTAAAGAAGACCAGACCGCGCTTATCTGCTGATGGTTGATTATTTTCTGTCATTACCTCTAGGGACGGAGTATCTTGAGCACTTAATAGCATATACCCTGATTGCTTATGAGCAGTAATATCAACACTATAATCCTCTATATCTTCATGTGTCTCAAGGAAATCAGGAAATTTTTCGGTAATATAGTAAGGAACATGCAGGTAATAAGTTGAACTCAAGCAAAGCGATAAGCTAATTTTATGTAACGTTTCTATGTCCCTGACTTTCAATAACAACAGATGACCTTTTACTGTTATAACCTGTTGCGGTGCTTTATGTTTTTGGTAGATATCAATTACATGTTTTATGGTCAACCCAGCACTGCCTAATGCAAATAACATATAAATATAGAAGAATATCCCTGTACACCATGAAGCAAATAATAGTAAAAGAATGGTCGCAATAAGAAAAATGGCAGGCTCAACATATATGATATTGCTTTGTCGAATATCATATTCTAAAGCCGTTTCTAAACGCTGTGAAACCACTTCTAAAGTATCCGTACTACTTGCACCTATAAAAAACTTAGCATTGGTTGCTAGGTCTCTACCGTTAACGTTTAATGCTATAGCATAGTAAGTTCTTGCCGAACTTGGCCAGTGTCCCTTAACAATAACAACTTCAATACGATTGGCCTCATTATCAATATAGATATCCATATCATAAGGGAAATAGATATGTTTGTTATCTAATCGCAGTTTTGTTTGAGTATGTCCTGACGTGGCAAAGGTATGAGCAACGACATCTTTTCCCTCTATTAGATAGACATTATCAAAATGTTCATTAGCATATGACAAGTTAAATCTTTGCATATGAAGGTTTAAGTATAGTTTCTCTTGTTCACTTATTTTTCTGACTGGATTATCGATATTTCTTAATTGATCTTTACTTTTTTTGTCAGCATAAATATAAGATACGGAAAAAAACAAAGCCAATGATGCCAGTAGTACTCCAAATAATAATTCCAAAACCAAGTTTTCCTTATTAAAATATAATCATAGTCGACCTCTTATATAAGTCATCAACAGCCCCTGTAGTTTCCTTGGAAAAATCCATAGGTAAAACATTACTTTGTAAGAGTTATCGTGATGAGACTAAAAGTCAAAACGAACGATTATAACACCAATACCAAACTTAAGTTTTTAAAATATTAGCTATTCATATGTACTCATAACACTAAATCTTAAAAGAACATTTGAGAAAAAGGACAAAAAATGAAACTTCGCATCTTAAAATCTGCCGTGACCAACCCTTGGTTCAATCTTGCGACCGAGGACTGGATATTTAATACCCTCAACCCCGACTCGCACACGCTATTCTTGTGGCGTAATTCTGAGACCGTGGTTATCGGACGTTCGCAGAATCCGTGGGTGGAATGCAAAATCGATAAAATGGAAGCCGATGATGTGTTTTTGGCACGCCGTCAGAGTGGCGGTGGCGCGGTATTTCATGACCTAGGTAATACCAATTTTACTTTTTTATCACCCAAAGATAGCTACGACCAAAAAGCGAACTTTACCATCATCATTAATGCGCTGAAAAAGTTAGGTATAGAGGCTGACTTATCTGGGCGTAACGACATGCAAGTGGGTAATAAGAAAATCTCAGGCAGCGCTTTTAAACATGCAGCAGATCGCAGCTTTCATCACGGGACATTATTGGTGAACGCTAACATGCAAAAGCTAGGCGATTACCTCAACCCTCATCCACTTAAGCTAAAAGCCAAAGGTATTAAATCCGTGCGTGCTCGCGTCGCTAACTTGGTTAAGTTTAACGAGAACATCAATCACGAGACTTTATCCGATGCTATTATCGAAGCGTTTTGTGAATACTATCGCGACAAAGATTATGGCGACACTGCACCCATAGAAACGCTAGATGAAGCCAGCCTCGCCAAGCAACCGACCTTGAATAAATACTATCAGCAAATGGCAGATTGGGATTGGCGCTTTGGCAAGACGCCTGAGTTTACCCACCACATTGAGACACGCTTTGATTGGGGCATTATCGATTTGCATCTTGATGTGAAGCAAGCAGTCATTCGCGACGTTGTTATATTCTCTGATGCACTAAATGTTGAATTGATTGAACGATTAAAAGAAACCTTGACTGGCGTCAAATACAATAAAAATGACATTAAAACCAAACTTGATGAGCTCGGCACAGCGTATCCTGATGTAGCAGCACAAGTGAATGACGTGTCTAAATGGTTGATTCATGAGATGGAAGGTTAGATTTTTGCTTGCTGCTAGGCTGTATAATCAACCGCTAAAACACCTCGCTTGCTCGGCATAGATTATATGTGCCATATAGATTATACTGCGTGATGAACTTAAGTTCGATATTTAATAATCATCGATAGTGCTATATAAATCATAAATTGGGTATTCAAACCTCAACTTTAGACATTGAAGCAAGGTAGCAATATGGTAGCCTATATCACAGTTGGCGCAAAGACGACGCATGGCGGTACGGTCATCACCGGCTCTCCGCAAACCACTCATTATGGTATTCCTATCGCTCGGAAGGGCGACAAGGTCGTCTGTAAAAAATGCAAAAAAGTCGTGACGATTATCACGGGTGACCCGTCCTATATAGTGGATGGTGCGCCTGTTGCTCGTGCAGGTGATATGACCAGCTGCGGCTCAAAACTGATTGCTAGTCAACAAGCATTTTCGGAGTCGGGTTTTGATGTGGGTAGCATTAGTGACGAGATGACTGATGAAGAGCTGTATGCCCTGAATGATCAGATGATAGAGGATGCTATTGCAGATGGTGGACTTATGGCTTTCTCAAGTACAAAGGGTTTAACGAATGACTCAAAAGCACCTAAAAAGCCTACAAAATACAATAAAGACGGTACTGAGAAAACACAAAAACAAATTAATGATGCTTGGAAAGCATATTACGATCACAAGCATAAGGTCGAAGCTGAAGCTTTGGCTAGGCAAAAAGAAGAAGAGAAAAGTTTTTTTGATAAAGCAAAAGATTTTTTAGGTTTCGATGACGATGCTCAAGCTGATAATGCTATCAATACTGCTCGTAATGCTGCTGTAACTGGAGCAAAACTGCCAGGTACTGGTACTATGGCAGCAGGTGATACACTATTAGGTGCGGGTGCCGCTATTTATAGTGCTCCTGATACTGCAATGAGACAGGATTACGAATATTTCATTAGAACTGGGGAGCAAGCGCCACTTAACAAAGCTGCTACTCTATTCCCTGTTTATAATAGATCACGTCAACGAATTAATAAAGAATTTGTAGAAAAACACAAAGGTGCTGATTGGACTGAACCTGGTAAAGATGGGCGATCGCCTCAAAATGATCTCTGGGGTAAATAAAGAAATAATAAAGGTTGTAGTATGAAAAAGTTAATAGTATTACTCGTCTTAAGCCTAACCGCTTGCTCTAATAGTATGAACAATGACACCATATCTTTACTTGATTATACAACACCAAGCGAATTATCTGAATTAGGATATACGCCTGATAAAGTTGATCTAATCAACAGGGATATGAAAGCTTATTTTGGTTATAACCGCTATGACGGTCATCAAAGATATAAAATTAACAACTTCGATATTATTGTTAATCCAAACAACCCAGATGAACTTTATGTCGTCCAAGATGGTTCTTACTTATTAGCTATAAGAAGTCCAAATACCACAGTATTGTATAAAAAGGGAACAAAATTTCCTAATCTAGTAGACACCTCCATCTTTTTTGATCGTGAGCAGCCCTTTGTTGCTGTGGCTAATAAAGATGAGCAAATGTCTTTGGATATTAATTTAGATGGCGTCGATGCCGTCTTTGAAAAAAGACATTATGAAGGTGATGAAGGTTTTATGAATTATACTGACCTATTAGGGTTGATTCCTGACATAGAAGATGTTGTAGAAGCTAATATACCCAATCAGCAGTGCGAGAAAGTAGCTGGTCCCTTTGCGTGTTGCTTAAAAGAGGATCAAACGTATCAGCCCTATCATTTTACGTATGAAAGAGGTTGGGAGATATCTTCTGACAATGAAATAGCACAAAAGAAGTGTAATGCAGGGGAATAAAGTTACTTCACGGCTATTTATCGTTCATATTTATGAATTTTATTGAGACTGCTAAACATCTTCTAAATTAATTTACATTTGATCGTCATCGGCCGACTCTACAACAGCGCCAACCCGCCCCCATGGGGCTACCCGCAAGCAGCAAAGAAGTCTGGCATCAAGTCTAAAAGCTTTAACTCGCCCCTTGAGAACTACAATGAGCTCATGTTCAACGATGATGCCGGCTTTGAGCTGGTTAATTTTCAGGCACAGCGTGATCTAAACTCTTTAGTCAAGAACGATGAGACCCGCACGGTCAACCGTGACCGTGCGACGACGATTGATAAAGATGAGACGGTGACGGTGCATGGTAATCGTACGGAAACGGTGGATCTAGATGAGACTATTACTATCCATCAAAATCGTACGGAAACGGTTGATCAGAATGAAACCATCACCATCCATCAAAACCGTAAAGAAAGAGTGGATGAGAATGAAACTATAGACATTGGTGGTAACCGAGATGAGACTGTGCATAAGAGTGAGCAGGTTACTATTAAAGGCAATCGAGACAAAACTGTCAAAGGTAATGACACACTCACTGTAAATAAAGACCGCAAAGAAACAATCAATAAGAGCCGATCGCTCAAAGTAGATAAGAACAATACTGAACTGGTGAAGATGGGTAAATCAGTCACTGTAGGACTTGCCTATACGACCCAAGTGGGTACAGTGATGAATACTTAGGGGTGACAACTATCCTGCCATAGGGGGTAGTGGTCACAAGTGCGTTGAAGTTGAGACTAAGCGAAAGCTTACTTCTGGTGAGATACAGATGGCTCGTACTATGTTTCAAGATTCAGTAGATTACGACGTAGTATTGATATGTAAAGGTGGTATTTTTCACGATGTAACTGGGAATGCTAGGACGCTAGGTAATGAAATTACTCTTCCAACGAAATCTTACGATAGATATAAAGATTTTTCTGTAAGTCCAGCAACACAGGGTAAAAAGAACTGGTTTATTCACGAGATGGCACATGTATGGCAATATCAACTCGGCTATGACACTAGTTTAGCTGGAGCGTGTATATTCATGCGTGGTGATTACTTTGGGGATGATGCTAAACATAATGGAAACCCTGTAAATAAGCCTATGGCTTATGACTTACATATCATTAAAGATGATAAGGATTTTCCAAACTATAACATCGAACAACAAGCAGAAATAATAGCTCATTATTATGATATATCTATAAGGAAAACTAGATCAGATTACTATCAGTATCGAGATATTTATTACAAGATTTTAAAAGAATTTTTCTCGGACCCTTTTAACAGAGACTTACTTCCTACGGAGTAACGATATGAACCATAACTTTCAAAAAATAGTAATTTTCACTTTGACGCTAGGAATATCAACTACATCTCAAGCCATGTCAAAAAATGACTATGGGCAAGTCGATATTGTCATTAAAAACAATCAACCTTGCTTTTATTTATCTGGCTATACAAGGGAGGTTGCGACAGCAGACGATATTAATAAACTTACATATGGGATAGTATTTGAAGGTTCGAAAGACTTGTTTATAGTGAACAATGTTTACTTAGATATACCTAATAACCCTCAGAGCTGCCTATTAGTAACAGATATGGAAGCTTTAACGAGTGAGCCTAAGATTAGTCTTGATAAGCCTTACGGAATTGAGCTCAAACTAGGCATTAAAGATGCAGTTATAAACAGTGCTAACTACGTTTCGGAATTTTGCGTAACAGAAAAAAATAGTAGATACAAAATCGTTGAAGTTGACTATAAGATAAATCCAGATCCTACCAAGAACGCTACAAATTACTGTTCAAACAAAGAGTTTAAAGAAGAAAAGAGCTGGTTTCGAGAGTTTAAAGAATGGCTATCAGGATTTTTTAACTAAATATACGAGAAGTGTAAATTAAGTTAGAGATTGGCAAGATATGGATTTTATAAAATTT